>JAHDFV010000054.1:13630-16618 GCA_020627985.1 Saprospiraceae bacterium | reverse complement strand
TGAAGCCCCAAACATTATTGAATGTAAAGTATACATCCCATATTATAAAGAATAATCCTACTACTGAAATTGCTTTGAATAGTGGAATCCAATTTTTATAAAATGCCACCTTTTTATCAAATGATAAAACAAATGGTCCTAAGAGAATTAAAAAATTTAAGATCAGATAAAGAAATGATGTTTCTAGTTCATCAATTTCTTTTATAGAATTAACATTATATATAAGGTCTTTGCTTTTTGGTAAATGAAAAATCCATTGATACGCAGTTAATATTAAGGGTATTATTATTAATGCATATCTTACTAAAGGATTTTTAGCCCAATTCATTTTTAGAGTAGGTTTAATTTGGTTTTGAACGCAGAACTGAATAATAAATACATCTTTCGACCATCATTTACTCTTATTCGTTCTTCTTTTACGATTCTGACAGGTGAATTTTTAATTTTTTCATATAGCTTTACGTAATAAACATATGCCAAATAAACACCCAATCTTGCTCCCTTGGGTAAACCAATTATACCTTTATAAGCATCATCAAAATCTGATTTAATGTCCATTTCAATTTGATCTTTTTGTTTTTCATCAAATTTGGTGTAATCTATACCTGGAAAATAGACTCTTCCTCTTTCATCGTAATCACTTTTCATATCCCGCAGAAAATTGATTTTTTGAAATGCAGCCCCTAATTTGCATGCTGGTTCTTTTAAAGAATTGTATAATTGATCATTGCCTTCACAAAAAACTCTCAAACACATTAAACCTACAACTTCTGCAGAACCATATATGTATTCTTTGTATTTAGAATCTTCATAGGTGTGAAAGTGTAGATCCATTTCCATGCTGTCTAAAAAAGGATCAATAATTTCTCTTTCAATGTTGTACTTATGTACAACTTCTTGAAAGGAATGTAAAACAGGATTTAAGCTTATTTTATATTCTATTGCTTGATACGTATCTTCTTTGAATTTTTCTAATAATTCGGCTTTAGGCTTATCATGAAACGTGTCTACAATTTCATCAGCAAATCTGACGAATCCATAGATTGCATAAATAGCATTTTTATATTTATTATCAAACAATCTAATTCCCAAAGAAAAAGAAGTACTATATCTATTTGTAATTAACTTACTACATTCTACACAAGTGTTATCGTATAACTTTCTCATATCTAAATTAATTAAATTGTAAAATTGATTTTTTAATTTCATTTGCGACCACTTTTCCAGAAATTATTGAAGGTGGTACACCAGGGCCAGGAGTAGTTAATTGACCTGCATAATATAGGTTTTTAACTTTTTTACTCTTTAAACGAGGTTTTAAAATTGCAGTTTGTTTTAAGGTGTTTGCTAAACCGTAAGCATTCCCTTTGTATGCATTATAATCTGAGATAAAATCTTTGTGGGCGTATGATCTTTTATAAGTGATATGATCCCTTATTTTCTGATTGGTCTGAACCTCTAATCGATCCATTATTATATTGTAATACTTTTCTCTTAATTCTTCTGTATCCTCTAAGTCGGGAGCTAAAGGAACCAATAAAAATAAATTCTCACAATCATTTGGTGCAATAGTATCATCTGTTATTGAAGGTACACAAGCATAAAATAATGGGTTAGACGGCCAAGCTGGATTTTCATATATTTCTTCTGCATGTTTTTTAAAATCTGCATCAAAAAACAAATTGTGATGATGAAGATTTTTTAATCTTTTATTTACTCCTAAATAAAATAGTAATGAAGAAGGTGCCATCGTCCTTTTATCCCAATATTTATCTGAATAATCTTGATCTTTTTTATTAAGAAGTTCTTGCTCTACATGGTGATAATCTGCAGCACCTATAATAGTATCAGCTATAAAATCTCCTTTAGATGTTTTTATAGTTTTAATTAAGTTTTTATCTACCTCTAAGTTTTCAACTGTTGTGTTTAATTCAAATTTAACCCCTAATTCTTTAGCTAAATCAACCATCCCTTCTATAATTTTATGCATCCCACCTTTAGGATACCAAGTTCCTAAAGCTAAATCTGCATAGTTCATTAAGCTGTACATAGCTGGGGTATTTTCTGGTGTTGCCCCCAAAAAGAGAACAGGGAATTCTAGTAGTTGAATTAATTTTTCATTTTTGAAGAGTTTTCTAACATATGCTGACATTGATGTCAACATTTGTAATTTAAATACACTTTTAAAAACTCTTAGGTCTGCAAATTCAAGAAGAGAAAGTCCAGGTTTATGAACGAACTCGTTCATGCCTACTTCATATTTATATTCTGCTTCTTTTAAGAATTTTTCAAGATTGATTGAACTTCCTTTTTCATAGGATTCAAACATTTCTTTAAGGTCATTTAATTTGGCAGGAACTTCCATAATTTCATCTTTTCCAAAATGAATTGAGTAAGAAGGATCCAGTCTTACTAAGTCATAATAATCTGATACTTTTTTGCCAAAATCATTAAAGAAATTTTCGAAAACATCTGGCATCCAATACCAACTTGGTCCCATATCAAAAGTGAAACCGTTGGCTTCAAATTTACGTGCTCTTCCTCCTGGAATTTTATTTTTTTCCAAAATAGTTACATCAAAGCCTTCTTTTGCTAAGTAGCATGCTGAAGATAATCCTGCGAAACCTGAACCTATAATTACAACTTTGTTAGACAATTGTTTTTCTTTAGTGATAAAAATGAAATATGGGATTTGAACATGAATTTCTTCTCTTTGTTTAACCTAACATAGACAATAGTTAAACAAAAAGGTATAAATTCATAAACACATTTTTAATTTACTGATTTTCAATTATTTAAAATCTAAACAAAACAAAATTCCCTTGTAAAGTGTTTAAGTTATTTGGATATTGAGAACAATTTAAACAAATTATTGAGTATAATCCATTAAAAAAGTTAATAATATTGCTTTCAGTTTATATGAATTGTTTTAATTCATTAATTTATAATTTATAATACTTCAAGATTTAATATAAATACATGACTATC
>JAHDFV010000054.1:0-13605 GCA_020627985.1 Saprospiraceae bacterium | reverse complement strand
GAAAGTTTATACATTTCTTTATTTTTTATTCTAGTCATATGGATTGTTCATCTTATTCAAGTTTTTACCTCATTTAACTTTACTAATTATGGAATACTCCCCCATACAACAGAGGGTTTAAAAGGGATTTTTCTAAGTCCTTTTTTACACAGTCAACGAAATTGGCAGCACATCATTAATAATAGTCCTACCCTTTTCTTTGGTTTGTTATTACTTTTTTATTTTTATCGAACGGTTGCTACTCGAACATTACTTTATATTTATTTATTTACAGGAATAGGTGTATGGATTTTTGCAGGATATTTTATGGAAGCAAGGTATTCTTATCATATTGGTGCAAGTGGTGTACTTTATGGATTAATTTCTTTCATTTTTTGGAGTGGCATTTTTAGAAGAAATATCCGCTCTATTGTTTTAGCACTCATTATGATCTTGATGTATTCTGGAATGATCGTTGGTCTTTTTCCTGATGCTGAGGGACAAATCTCGTGGCAAAGTCATTTAATCGGAGGAGTAATTGGTTTAATACTCGCCTTCCAATATCGAGAAATTTTAGAACCCGATGAGCTTCAACATTTTGAAAAATTTCAATTTGAGCCAGAGGGAGAAAAGCAGTTTTTTTTAGAAAGGGATACTTTTGAAAAAACAAAATCTGAGCGAGATAATGGTGGTTTCCAAGATTCAGATGGTTGGGTACGTGATGATACTTTCTAAATTTAAACATTGAAGTGATTTAAGAACATAATGTTAATTTCTTTGCAAGTCATTGAAAAACAATATTTCAGCTTTTTATCCATCCATAGCTATCCCGATAGCTATCGGGAATGAATCTCAAAAAGAGCTTCATCTTGTTTTACAAGCACTTACAAATCATTTTAACATTAGTTTTTAAATCACTTCATTAAAAAAGCCGCTCCTTGGGAAAAGGAACGGCTCAGACATGCTTGAAAAGCGTAAATTACTAAACGCTGTAATCGTATATTAATTAATATTCTTTAAAAAATCAACCTGAACACATCAGACAATCAGGGTCATCGATGCTACATGCTTTAATTTCTTGTTTTTCTATTGGTTTCATATCCACCATTTGTGAATTTTCATTCACTGGACTTGGTGTATTAACCGTTTTAACTTCTACTCCATTGTCTTTACTTTCTGCATTCGTAAATTGAGTCTGGTGTTTTTGACTTAATGTAAATTTAATTGGATCAACAGCAGCTTTTGACCTTAAATAGTACATTCCTGTTTTTAATCCTTTTTTCCAAGCATAAAAATGCATTGAAGATAACTTCGCAAAGTTTGGACTTTCCATGAATAGATTCATACTCTGGCTTTGGCAAATATAAGCACCTCTATCTGCAGCCATATCAATGATAGCTTTCATGCTAATTTCCCATGTAGTTTTATATAAATCCTTCAATCCTTGAGGAATTCCTTCAATATTTTGTACTGATCCATTTGATGCCATTAGCGCTTCTCTCATTTCTTCGTTCCACATTCCTAACTTTATCAAATCATTAAGTAAATGTTTATTTACAACGATATATTCACCTGATAATGTTCTTCTTGAATAGATATTAGTTGTGTAAGGCTCAAAGCACTCATTATTACCTAGTATTTGAGAAGTAGATGCAGTTGGCATTGGTGCTAATAATAGACTATTTCTAACGCCATACTTTATTACATCTTTTCTTAATGAAGCCCAATCCCATCTATCTGTTGGTGTTACCCCCCACATATCAAATTGGAATTCACCTTGACTCATTGGAGAACCTTTGAAAGTTTGATAAGCTCCTTCTTTTTTAGCTAATTCACATGATTCTTTTACAGCAGCATAATAAATCGTTTCAAAGATTTCACGATTTAATTTTTTAGCTTCTGCACTTTCAAAAGGATATTTCATCATTAGAAAGGCATCTGCCAATCCTTGTACTCCTATTCCAATTGGGCGATGTCTCATGTTAGAATTTTTCGCTTCTTCAATTGGATAATAATTGATATCTATTACTTTATTTAAGTTCTTAGTTAGAACAGTTGCAATTTCAAACAATTTATCAAAATCGTAATCACCAGGACCGTTTACGAATTTCTGTAAAGCAATGGAACCTAAGTTACAAACTGCTACTTCATCTGGTGAAGTGTATTCTATAATTTCTGTACAAAGATTACTACTTCTAATTGTACCTAAATTCTTTTGATTTGACTTTTTGTTACAAGCATCTTTATATAACATATAAGGTGTGCCTGTTTCTATTTGAGATTCTAAAATTTTAAACCAAAGTTCTTGAGCTTTGATCGTCTTTTTAGCTCTTCCTTCTTTTTCATATTTGTGATATAATGCATCAAATTCGCCACCATATGTATCACATAAACCTGGTGCTTCATTTGGGCAGAATAATGACCAATCTCCATTTTCTTCTACTCTTTGCATGAATAGATCCGAAATCCACATTGCATAGAATAAATCTCTAGCCCTCATTTCTTCTTTACCATGATTTTTCTTTAAATCTAAGAAATCCATGATATCTGAATGCCAAGGTTCAATATAGATCGCAAATGCCCCTTTTCTTTTTCCTCCACCTTGATCTACATATCTAGCTGTATCATTGTAAACTCTAAGCATTGGAATAATACCATTTGAAGTACCTCCTGTACCTTTGATATAACTTCCTTTTCCTCTAATATTATGGATGCTAAGTCCAATTCCTCCAGCAGATTGAGATATTTTTGCACAACGAGTTAATGTTTCAAAAATTCCTCCAATACTATCATCCGTCATTGATAAAAGGAAACAAGAAGATAATTGTGGTTTAGGTGTACAAGCATTAAACAATGTAGGAGTTGCATGGATAAACCATTTCTCTGACATTAAATTATATGTCTCGATTGCTGCGTCTATATCTGTATTATGAATTCCAAGTGCAGCTCTCATCAATAGATGTTGAGGACGTTCAACTACTTGATTATCCATCTTGAGCAAATAAGATTTTTCTAGTGTTTTAAAACCGAAAAAATCAAATTCATAATCTCTATCAAAAATTAAAGATGAGTCTAATTTATCTTTATGTTCTTCTATAATTTTCATTACAGATTCACTAATTAACCCAGCATTCCCTCCTGTTTTAGGATCTATATAACCATGTAAAGCTTTCATGGTTCTGTAGAATGATTTGTCTGTATTTTTATGTAAATTTGAAACTGCAATTCTTGCTGCTAAACGAGCATAGTCTGGGTGAATTGTAGCCATTGTTGCTGCTGTTTCTGCAGCTAAATTATCTAATTCAGTGGTAGTTACTCCATCATACAAACCTTGAATCACCTTTTTTGCTATTTCGATATGACTTATATATCTAGCATCAAGGCCATAACAAAGTTTTTTGATTCGCGCCGTAATTTTATCAAAACTGACACTCTCTGTCTTTCCACTTCTTTTTACAACTTGCATTTTGTTTTATTTTAATCGTATTTCATAAGAGCCTTACTAATAAGCTCTTAATACATAATTGATTTAATAGGTTTTTTAGAAATCTTCGTCTAAAGAAAAGATTTGCTTATCTCTATCAGACATTACACCTGATTTTTGGTAATCCCCCACTCTTTTTTCAAAAAAGTTGGTTTTACCTTGTAAGGAAATTAAATCCATCCAAGCAAAAGGATTTGCTGTATTGAAGTATTTTTCATTTCCTAATGAATTCAATAATCTGTCGGCAACGAACTCAATATATTGAGTCATCATTTCTGCATTCATACCTATTAATGATACGGGTAATGCATCGCTAACGAATTCTTTTTCAAAGGCTACTGCTTCTACTATAATCTCTTCCACCAATTTTTTCGGTAGAGGATTCTCTAACATAGAATACAATAAACAAGCAAAATCACAATGCATCCCTTCGTCTCTACTTATTAACTCATTAGAAAAGGTTAGACCTGGCATTAAGCCTCTTTTCTTTAACCAATAAATTGAGCAGAAACTTCCTGAAAAGAATATTCCCTCTACTGCTGCAAATGAAATAAGTCGGTGAGCAAAGCTTGGTGCATTATCAATCCAATCCATTGCCCATTTTGCTTTTTTCTTAACACAATCTAGCGTTTCAATTGCATTAAGTAAACCTTGTTTTTCTTTGGCGTCTTTAATGTAAGTATCAATTAAAAGACTGTAAGTCTCTGAATGAATATCTTCAATTTGAATTTGAGCTGAATAAAATGATCTTGCTTCTGGGATTTGAATTTCTTCGTACATATTAATACAAAGATTTTCATTTACAATTCCATCACTTGCCGCAAAAAAAGCAAGTACATGCTTGATGAAATGACGTTCATCATCATTTAATTTATGTTCCCAATCAGAAACATCTTGTTCCAAATCAATTTCGTCTGCTGTCCAGAAACATGCCAATGCTTTTTTCCTCATTTCCCATATTTCAGGATATTGTATTGGAAATAAAACAAATCGTCCCGGATTCTCCTTTAACATGGGTTCAATCACTTGGTTTTGGTTTACATTATTCTCCATTAAAGACGTTAATATTTTGATGTAAGGATTAAACTATTATGCTAAGGGCTTAATCTTTACTGTTTAAAATAAGAGTGAATATTTCTATTAAACTTAGAGAGCGTTTGCTTCTAGTTTTTGATAAATTTCAAAAATATTTTGTCTATTCCTTAAGGTAATAAGGAATCGTTGCTGTTCTAAATTCTAAAAAAATAAGGTGAGAAAGTTAAAACTGGTCAGATTTTTTCCGCAAATATAACTCTCACAGCCGTTTATGTTTTTCCCTAAAAATTACGCTTATAAATAAGCATGTCACAAATTAGTTTCATTGGTTTTCTTGTCTCTAATTCGTAAGGCTAAATTACATCAAATATTACGTTTAAAAAACTCTAAGTTTTCCACATTTTGTGGAAAAAATACACAACTAACTGATAATCAAACAAAAAGGAATTACAAACATTTTATCAACATTGTTAATAAAAGGGTAAAAATTCAGATTGAACTATTATCAAATAATTGACATTACGCAATTAAAGGTAAGAAAAGTTAAATCATTCGTTTTCTTCTAAAGATCCATACTAATAATAAAGTAAGGACTACACTGATTACAATAATCCAATAAAAGGCATGTTTTGAATCTTCTAAGCCGGTTGGCATATTCATACCAAAGAAACTTGCGACTAAAGTTGGAACCATTAAAATGATGGTAATTAATGTCAATCTTTGGATAACGATATTCAAATTATTGGATATGATTGAAGTAGAAGATTCCATAGTACTTTGTAGAATCTTCGTATAAGTATTAGACATCTCTAGTGCCTGACTATTGTCAATGATAATATCTTCAAACAAGTCTGTTTTTTCTTCATGCTCCCGGATTAATAAAAAGTCGGCTCTTTTCATCTTCATCATGAGAAGTTCATTAGAGCTTAAAGCCGTTACAAAATATACTAGACTTTTTTCTATTCCGAGTAATTGTTTTAAACCTATACTCCGGCTGGATTCAAATAATTCTTTTTCTATTAAATTTCGTTTTAGATTTAATTTTTTCAAACAGGTTAAAAACCGGAAAACATTCTGTTCGAATAATTGAAGTGTAAACTGAGCTTTTTGACCAGGATCAAAATTCTTCACTTTACCATCTAGGAAAAGATCAAGCACTGGATTTTCATATGAAGTAATTGTGATGATATGATCTGGTGTGATTATTATTCCAATTGGTACTGTAATATAAGATGCTTCGATTTCATCTTCAACTTCATTTTGAATTGGCGTATTTAAAACAATAAGACGAATATCTTCTTCACGTTCATACCTAGATCTTTCATCGATGTCTAATGAATCGGTTAAGAAATCAATCGGTATGACTAATTCTTCTGCTAGAGCTTCTAATTCTTCTTGACTGAATGGTGGAGATATGTTTACCCAACAGTTTGAAATTAAACTGGGTAATTCCTGCAGTATTTTATTTGATTTTGAGTAATATTTTATCATACTACAGGTTTTTAAATTATTCCTTGTAGTTCTTTCATCAACTACCTAAAACATAATCCAATTTCGTAAAGAAAAGTTTCAATTGTATTGCAAATGTATAATTTTTAAACCATTTCAACATCCGATAAACTTTTTTGTAAGTCTCTCAAAATGATTATTGTTTTTTCAATCATATCATCATCAATCTCCATGTGTGTTACAAAACGTATTGTTGAAGGACCAAATGGTGATGCGTTTATGCCTTTTTTATTAATCTGCTCTAAGAATAAAGCAGCTGTTAAAGGTTTTTTTAAGTCAAAAATGACAATGTTGGTTTGAATGGGTCTCACACTTTCAACGTAATCTAAATTTATTAATGCTTTACCTAGAACTTTAGCTCTATCATTATCTTCTTTCAGTCTATTTACGTTGTTTTTTAATGCAAATAATCCAGCAGCTCCTAAATACCCCGCTTGTCGCATACCGCCACCCATAGCCTTTCTTAAACGTCTTGCTTTCTGAATAAAGGATGTATTACCAATAAGTAAAGAACCTACAGGGGCTCCTAATCCTTTTGATAAGCATATTGAAATACTATCAAAGCATTCCCCTACTTCACGTGGTGTTTCATTTGTTTCTACTAAAGCATTGAAAATACGTGCGCCATCTAAGTGAAGAGCGATACCCTTTTCTTTGCACAATTGATAAATAGGTTGTATTTCATCTATCGTATAATATGCCCCTCCTCCTTTATTCGTCGTGTTTTCAAGTACAACGAGACTACTTTTGGCTAACCAATCATAATCAGGATTAATCGAACTTTCTATTTGATGTTCAGTAATTTTACCATTACCTCCTTGAATTAATTTTACAGCTACTCCTGAATTATAGGCATAGCCCCCTGTTTCATACTGATAAATATGCGAATATTCATGACATATTACTTCTTCTAATCTATTGGTATGAACTGCAATTGCGATTTGATTGGTCATTGTACCAGAAGGGCAAAAGAGAGCATCTTCTTTGCCAAACAATTGAGCAGCATATTTTTGTAATTCATTTAAAGAAGGATCTTCTTTAAAAACATCATCGCCAACTTCAGCTGAAAACATTGCTTTAAGCATGTCTTCTGTTGGTTTTGTAACAGTATCGCTTATGAGATTGATTCTTTGCTTCATTCTTTACATTTAACTACGAACAAAAGTAGAAAAACAATAGTAATGAAACAATAGGCTTTAAAATTCTTTACCTGTTGCTGTAAAAAGATCTATATCGAAATCAAAATTAGACTGATATTGATCATTAAAATTATCAACCATAATTTTAATTTCCGAATCTGAAAGTAAATTTCGATCTAAAACAAAAGAAACTGAATTTGTAAATTCACTGATTTGATGCCAATTCATCATACTGTTTGAATCAATATTAAAATCACTATAATTACCTATTTTAAAATAGGTTTGGAGCATTCCATTATCCATTAAATTATTGATAAATTTATTGGGCAATTGATTAGCAGAATCATCATTATATTCAATTCTCCCCCATATTTTTTCTTCACTAATTCTATTTAGTATGTTGTGTTCTATAACAATTCCTTCTAATTCAACATCTTCTACTTGCGTATAACTATATTCTGTTTCTGTAACAGACAATAATCCATTATTGACAACGACATCTCTTAAATTAATATTTAAAGGGTAATTTCCATTTTCCAAACTTCCTACAATGATTTCTCCTTTTGCAGGTATTACACCTTCTTCACAGCCATTGGGTTTAAGTATATTATCAATTGAAAGAAATAATTCATTTTCAGAACGAGAAAAAACTAAATCAACTGTTGCATTATCACAATTGAAACCTTCAATAGATTCGACTTGGATTACAAAATCTTTAGATGTTTCTGTTAAATTTTCTTTCATTGAAAGATTAAATTCAACTGTAACATTGAACGTAAGAATGGGATCATCGCCATTATTACATGCTGAAAAACAAAATAAAATGGATAAAAGTGCTAACGTAATTCTCATTTGGTATAAAAATACTGTACACGAAGTTTTATAAAATAAACTTCAATAAAAAATTGCCTCAATACCGTAACGATATTGAGGCAAAGATGCTGCGAGTTATTTTAAATAAGTACTTATTCTTTATCTATTTCCATAACAATATATGTACCTCCAGCACTTTTGTCTCTCGTACCTAATCTAATTGTCTTATCCACTTCATATACCATTCCTTCTAACATTCCTTGCCCATCTAATACTTTTGCCATTCGTTGTGCCATGTTTCCTTGGACTTGATTTAAAGCTTGCTGAACTTGAACATAATCTATTGGTTCTCGTGTAATAAGAATTCCCATATAATCTAAATACCCCGTATCATCTGGATATAAGGATTCAAATCTAGGGAAAAGACGTGTACCTTTAATACCGCAAAAAGGGGAATGCTTTTTATTATATGGAAATAAAGTGAATACATTTCCATCATTTGCTTCTTGACTAAAGACATATGTATAACAATCAATAGAATTTGTAACTTCAATTTTGAAATCTTCACCTTTTCTCATTGAAGTTGCTGTTCGGAAGGTTTTAGGTCCTGATTTTTTAAATGCAACGTTTACTTTTCCTTTATTTTTAACTAGACCAAATTCCATTACAAAAGCTTCTGCTTCTTTTTCTGAAGAACCCATTGGGTATAATCCATACGCTTCTTTTGTAAAGTGATGAAAATCATCATATCGAACCCATCCAATACCATTCTTTCCCCATTTCTCTCCCCAACTATTCATAATTTGGAATGCACCTCCTGCTTTATAATCATCATAACCAATCACAGTCATTGCATGTCCACCAAAACCTCTTTGTGCATAATCACTTTGAGTCGGTCTCCAAACTTCTCTGCCTTCCATTGAACGCATGAAAGATCCTCCTACCATCATACCAATAACAACAGGTGCTCCAGCAGCAAGATTTTGTTTCATCCCAAGCATATTGGCTTTTTGGTTGGAACTTCTTCCTTCTGTCAACCTATGGAAATCTTTGATTCTAAAATTTTGCGCTGCTTGTCTTTCTCGAGAGCTTGGTTTTTTACTACAAGATCGTTCATCATATTGATAATATTCAAAAGGAAGCAAGCCCCCTTCTTTCATTACTTTTAATGCATCTCCCATATAAGCTCCTTGGCAACCTGATAAAGCAATTTGATTGTATAAATATGACGGACTAAATGCAGCTTGGTTTGGATTTGTACCTGTTTGTCTTGCATGTAAAATTGTTCTAGCACTGTATGATGCTGCCCAACCTACACAAGAACCTTGTCTACCTTGATTCAATCTAGTTGGTGCATATTCTAATAAAGATACAGCTTCAGGTAAAGGATTTTTTCTATTATCTGCTAAAGGTTCATATACTGAAGTATTCCCATATTTTACTGGATCCATATCCATTCCTGTAGAAAATGGACTTACGATTGTTCCATCATCATTATCATCCGTAATCATACCTCCTGTATCACAACCTCCCTGCATCATATAATATCCTACTGCAAGAAGAATAAGTAATAAGGCAAATTTTGGGCTTTTTCTAAAAAGCCCCATAAGCATTGGTAAAAACATGGTTAAATTACCTAGTCCACCTCCGCCACCACCTCTTCTTGGATTGGGGTCACGAGGGATATTTGGTCTTTCTTCTTCAGGTTGTTCATCAGGTCTAATCCTAATAGCCATTTTGTATAATTTTATTCTATGATTGTAATTCAGTACTCCAATTTAATGGACACAATATTTATAAATTATGACCCTTTTGGGCACTTATTGTTACAAAAATACTATTTAAAATATGAATTCTTTAACCTATTTAGTTAATCCTTTAAAAGTTTACCTTCTTTTCCAGAGCTACCTGATTTCTTTTCATATTGCTTTATTAAATAAACATACCAAAGTATACCCACGATATACAAAACCACTGTTATTAAAAAAATAGAAACATAACGTAATCCAGATTGTCGTAACAAAGAAAAAATGGTCATACTAAACAACCAACTACCAGACCATATTGATGAATTCATTGCAGAAATTAATTCTTGATTTTTTTTACCTACATAATACATCGTAAGTTCTGTTGTCATTGGACCAGCTACATTCATTAAGGGTTGCCGGATGATATAAAAAAGGATGGCTAAATAAACTGCGTATTCCCAATCTTTAAAATATTCAGTAATAGCCATTAAAAATAAAGCTAAAACAGCTAGAGATTGAAACAATGTTATGGCCGTTTGATATCCAAACTTTCGTTTAATAAATGGCATAAATGAAATTCCACAGGCTACCAGTAAATAAGTAATGGAGCCATAGACAGAAAAATCATCCGATTGTACACCATGTACATTTAAAAAGAAAAGATTAATTACAGGAATAGTAAATCCAGCTCCTATTGCTATAATTAAAGTAGGCATAACAGCATTTAATATCAATTTCCAATCATAATCTTCAATAAGGGATTTAAATTTAAAATTATTTTCTGCTTGTGGTTTTTCTTCAACTTTAATTTTTAAAACCATTAAAATAGATAGAAAACCAATGCAACTATAAATAGTTAATACCATTCCTTCATCAAAAAAAATCGGATTAATATTATGTAATACATAATTCATCATACCTGCAATAAAAATAGCAACAGACCAAGTAACAAAGAATAATGAAATGGCTTCGCTGTGCGTTTCTTTTTTTGCATATAGCAGAATAAATGGTAAACCTGCTACTTGAAAAAATGCAAAACCGATTCCCCAAATAACCATTCCAAAATTGATTAAATAATCTATTCGGTGATAGACTGCATAAATGACTATTAATGAAATGATTGGGACAATGATAGAAGAAGCTAAAAAGAACGGTTTAATTTTTACTCGTTTTAATAAAAATCCAAGGGGTACACCAAGAATCATTACCATTAAAAAACGGTATGCAATAGTTTCAGCTATTTCGTAATCTTGATAGCCATTTGCAGCCATATGATAATTGAAAAGTAGGAAAAAAGAGGAATTAACCATTTGAATAAAAAATTCAGCAAAGACCAAATAGAGGATATGCTTTTCAATGTCTTTGTATTTTGAAAATACTTCATTTAGAAATGGCATTTAGATCTTCGTGTTTCTACTGAATTAATTATTTAATTTCGATGCAATATAGTTTAAAATATCTTGTAATTTAGATGGATGAAAAGATACTGAATTTTCCATTTTCCTAAACCAAGTCATTTGTCTTTTGGCGTATCTCCTTGAATTTCTTTTTATTAATTCTATTGCTTCTACTAAAGAGATTTTTTGATCAAAAAATTCAAATAATTCTTGATAACCAACTGTTTGAAGCGCATTTAAATCTTTTAAATGAAATAATGATCTTGCCTCTTCTAATTGTCCGTTTTCCATCATTAAATCTACTCTATCATTAATTCTTTTATACAACTCCTCTCTCTCCCATTGAAGATTAATAATTATAGGTTCAAAATTTCTATTTTTCTTTTCTTGATTTTGAAAATTAGAAAAGGGTTTACCACTTGCTTTAATTACAGAAAGTGCTCGTATTAATCGATGAGGATTTTGGATATCTACTTTTTGATAAAAGATTGGATCTTTTTCTTTTAACTCATTTTGAAGGACTTCTACACCTTCTTTTAAATGTAATTGGATATAATAATTTTTAATAGACTCTTTTACTTCAGGAAATACATCTAAACCTTCTAAGACCGCTTTAATATATAAACCTGAACCTCCAAGAAGGATGGCAATATTATTTTTAGAAAATTTTTTATCTAAAAGCGTTATTGCATCTTTTTCGTAATCTCCAACCGAATAATCATCTTGTATACTTAGTGTATCTATGAAATGATGCGGCGCAGCATTTAATTCATCATGGGTAGGTTTAGCAGTACCAATAGACATTTCTTTATAAAATTGTCTAGAATCAGCGGATAGAATTGGAGCATTAAAATGTTGTGATAATTGAATCCCTAAGGAAGTTTTACCTGAAGCTGTTGGACCCGCAATAACTATTAAATAATTTTTCACTGCTCAAATATAAAAGTCTTTCTTTAATTTAGAAGTGATTTAAAATGAATAAATCAAGCAATTGCCTAATAATGAAACTCTAAAATATTTACGTTTTATTCAGTTGACTTTTGGAAAATACTTACAATTATTTTTATTGTCTATTTTTAAGTCACTTCTCTATTATATATATTACATTCGTAGCATTCAATTTATTATTAACTTATAAATTATGGATCCTTTTATAGTCCCATTAATCTTTGTAACCGTTGCCGCAGCAATTGGTACTGTTTCTTACTTTTTTAATAAAGATGCTAAACTTAGAAGAAGTTTAAAGAAATCAGATGCCATTCCAATTGGTCAATTTAAACATGCTGATACTGGGAAAATTGTTGGTAGAGTAAAAAAAATAAACACTGTTTTAACGGCTCCACTTTCTCATAGACCTTGTGTTTTTTATCAAATCATTGTAGAACAAAGAGTGAAAAGTGGAAAATCACATACTTGGAAAACTATTATTCATGATCAAGATGCTGTACATTTTATGGTATCAGATGGAGCTCATGAAGCTTATATAGAAATGAAGTATGTACAAGCTTCTTTGGTCGATGATGTTCAGTTAAAATCAAATAGTTGGTCTCCTCCCAATAAACATCTTATTCAATATCTAAATAGTAAAGGTAAAGATCATCGCACTTTATTTGGATCCAAAACATTACGTTACAAAGAAGGTATTTTACATATTGGAGAAACTGTAGCAATAAAGGGGACGGGTTTTTGGGAATTAAAACCAGATCCGGCAGAACAACGTTTAATAATGAAAGGAGAACCTGGTATCGAAATGATTATTAGTGATGATAAATCAACTTTGGGTTAGACAGACGATTAGATTTTAGATGCTACAATTAAAAAATAAAATTTAGGTAAAAGATTAAATATATGTCCAAATTCCTTCGAAAGTTTACTTTTTTTGCTTTAAAAGCCATGGGATTAAAACGTATTTTTTCTCAAGATCCGATTCCATATTTAAAACTTAGAAAAACGGATAAAAAAAATCCTCCTAAGCATCTTTATAAAAAATATCAGATTGAAAGAAAAGAGATTTTAGAATCAACAATTTATAGTGCTCGTAAAGAAGGAATTAATTCAGAAAATCATAAATTGATCATATTTATACCTGGAGGAGCATTTGTTTCTGGACCTGCTCAACATCATTGGGACGCTGTTCATAATATTGTTGAGCAATGCAATGTACCTGTTTGGTTACTTATTTATCCTAAAGCTCCAGAATTTAATATTCAACAATTTTGTCAAAATGTTGATCTTGTTTTTAATGCTGCATTAGAAGTTACTACTGCTGATCATATCATTTTTATCGGAGATTCTGTTGGAGGAAATTTAATTTTGACTCTAGTTCAACGATTAATTATTAATCAACAAAATGTTCCTTCAACATTAATATTGATTACACCTGTTTTAGATGCAAGTATGACTAATCTTGAAATTGATGATTTAGTCTTATTGGATCCGATTGTAAATAAAAAAGCTTTCTGCTAAATTCAAACTTTACCGCTTAATGAATAATTCTCCTT
>JAHDFV010000430.1 GCA_020627985.1 Saprospiraceae bacterium | reverse complement strand
TAGCAAAGAATGCAGATGGCACTAAATTGTATTACTTAATGAACTCCAGTGATGTAAAGAGCCAAGATGTTGATGCCAGCACATTGAACACTTCTTCTTTATACAACACTGGAACTTTTTCTGCATACAGTGTAGGATTTGACATAAATGAAAATCGAATTTATGTGGGAGATGCAGCAGATTTTTCTTCTGCTGGCACCGTAACTGTTTTAGATGAAACAGGTACAGTGGTTAATTCATATAGTTCAGGAACAAACCCAGGGGAATTCGTAACTAGATAAAATGTGACATTATTTATTTTGTCTTTATTTCTACGAATGAATAATTTAACAAGAATCTGAGGAGAGAATTTATAACTTTAATGTACTCTCTCAAAATTCTCTCATAGGGAATTGATGCTGCCCAATAACTTGGGCAGCATTTTTATTTTTGGATGTATTTTTATTTTATCATAAACATCATTTAAATCGTCTTCTATCGATTCTGCATCTTCTAAAGTATACATTTGTATAAGTTGAATTTCATCTTGCTCAATCTCCTCTACCATAGAAGTGCCTTCCTCTAAATTTATTCGTTCTAACCTTACCTTTTTTTCTTTAGACAAATAATTGAGCTCTATTTCCAATTTATATTTCACCCCATTTTCATATGATTCAACATATGAATTCTGTTTCAATATTCTATAGGTATTATTTATGTATTTAATCTTTTTTTCGTGCCTAAGATTTGAATAAGAATACAACCAGGTAACAATTCCATTCTTTATTTTTATCTCACTTGTTCTTATATTTTTATCCCATACTGATTTATTCACTTTAAAACCTCCGCCATACAAACTTGTCATAATAGATAATCTAGAATAATCAATTGAATCTAAAATCAGTATAGCATCGTGTTGAGCATCATAAGTTAAATCAGCAACTATAAATTCTGATATAATAGAGTTTGAATAGAATTTATTAAAAGAATCAGGCACATTAGCTAATTCAATTCTTTGAGGTATAGATGATTGGATTGACTGGTTAATTGATTTAATTAAACCCGCCTTGAATTCTGGACTCTTTTCTATTTTCTCTTCCAATTTTTCTTTCGGCGATTTTTCTTCACCACATCCCAATAAAAAAAGGATTAAAAAAATAATGAATAGATATCTAATACTATTTAGCATACCATCTTCTTATATTTACCTCCTTAGGTAATTCTACATCTCTTAATAAATAATCCACCATAACCTTAGCCCAATAGGGACCTAGTGTTGCGCCTTTTGTTCCCAAACCTCCAAATATTGATAAATTCTTGTATTTAGGACTAGTCCCAAGTATAGGACGCCTGTCTTTTATTGTAGGTCTTACAGCAGCTTTATGATCTAATACTTCGAAATCTGTATCTAAAAAAGACTTGAGCTTATCTATTAAATAAAAACGATTATCCTCAGTAGGCAAATCTTCTTCCGCATATCTTTTATTCGTAGAACCAACCCAATATGTATCACTTCCAAATGGCACAACAAACAACTTATGCTTTAATATTTTATCAAAATTGACATTCGGTATTTTAACCAAAAGAACTTCTCCTTTCGCTCCTTCAAAACCTAAATCAGAAAAATATGGATTGAATCGGCTTTTATAACCTTCGCAAAAAATTATTCCTTTCGCTTTTATCTCTTTATAAGAAATATAATCTTTCTGGATTTCTAAATTATTATAATCAAATGATTCTAGTTTTATTTGATTATTAATTTGCCATTTATCTTTAAATGATTTTATCAATAAAGAAACATCAACTCTTCCTGAGTTCTTTATCTCCATAAAAGAATATGGTTCTACTACCTTACCATTAAAACATCCTAAGGATTCCGACTCTTCAATATATTTAAGATAAGTAGGAATAGATGAACGGATCAACCATTCGTTTTCTTCTTTTTGAGAATGTAAAGCACGAATGATATTATGGTTGTACCATAATTTTATATTAAAATCCAACTCTATTTTTTTATAAAAATCCTGTGCAAATGGAATCAATTCATCAATCATCCAAGACTTCACATATCTTCTCCCTGTAATTGGATTTACAATTCCTGCTGCAACATTTGTAGCTGCGGTTTGATGGCCATCGTCTACAAAAAGAATTTCTTTTCCTTCTTCTTCTAAAAAACAACCCAAAAGTGAACCCGCAAGTCCTTGACCTACTATTAAATAATCTACGACTCTAGGCATTAGGGTTTTACCACCATTAAGCGTTTTGCAATTAATGTCTTACCATCACGATCTACTAGTGAACATAAATATGTTCCTTTTTCAAATGCGAGAACCTCAATTGGAATCGTCACATCTTCTCGGACTGTGACAGGTTTTTGATGTATTAACTTACCTGTAAGGTCGAAAATTTTAATTATATACTGACCTCTATCAAATCCAGATATATCTATTTTGGCTATGTCATAAGCTGGATTAGGATAAATCTGAAATTTCGTTCTACTATTATTCAAGTTAGCGACAGGTGTATTAGCAGATGATTTAAAGGTAACTGCCCTGATTTCTCCTCCTAAGGTATCCAAGTTCACAAGAGCAATGGCTTCCTTAGAATCATCTGAAAGGAATTCATAATTTTCTGTTACCGCATCACCCAAACCTGGAACCTGTCCTGCAAT
>JAHDFV010000429.1 GCA_020627985.1 Saprospiraceae bacterium | reverse complement strand
GCTTTCACTTATAATAGAAACGAAGATGGATTCGAAGCAACAAATACCTTTTATCACGTAGATTACTCTATGCGTTACCTAAATTCTACTTTAGGTTGTAATGTATGGCCTTATCAATATGCGGGAGGAGCTCGTTTTGATCCTCATGGTTTAAATGGAGATGATAATTCTCATTATACGTCTGGAAATGGTGAAATTTCTTTTGGAGAAGGTTGTGTAGATGATGCTGAAGATTCTGATGTTATTCATCATGAATTAGGTCATGGATTACATGATTGGGTTACAGCAGGAGGTTTATCTCAAAATGAAGGTTTAAGTGAAGGTTCAGGAGATTATTGGGCGGGTTCTTATAACCGTGGATTAGGTCAATGGACACCAGCAGATCCTCAATATTATTGGATGTTTAATTGGGATGGACATAATGAATGTTGGGCTGGTCGCCAGTTAAATGTTTCTGGTTATCCGGGAGCTTTGGGCGGAGGCATACATGCTGATGGTCAGTTATGGGCTTCTTGTTTGATGACTATGTGGGATGGAGTTGGACAACAAGATTTAGATAAAGCTTTCTGGGAAGGTTTAGGAAATACCAATGGTGCATCTAACCAAAACGATGCTGCAGTTGCTGTATTTAATGCGGCAGTGAGTATGGGATATTCTGGTGCGGATATTAGTGCAATTCACTCAGGTTTTACAGCTTGTGGTTATACATTGCCAGCCATTCCAACACCTATAGTTAATTTTGCATCGACTTCTGCTTCTTCTGTTGAAGGATCTAATTGTACAGATGTTGTGGTACAAGCGATGGTTTCACTTGGTGCTGCACCTAATGCGAATACAACAATAAATTATTCAGTTTCAGGAACGGCAAATACAGATGATGTAACAGTTTCTTCTTCACCTTTAACTTTCACTACAGCCAATTGGAATGTTGACCAGGCGATTGATATTACGATTAAAGGAGATGGTGTTATTGAAGGAGATGAAACAGTAATGATTACATTAAATTCTGCAACAGGATCAGATGCGGCTTTAGGAGCAAGTAATATTTATACTTTAACCATTATGAATGATGATATAGCTCCTGGTAGTACGAATAATGCAATTGTTTTTTCAGATGATTTTAATAGTGGATTAGCCAAATGGACTATAACGGATGGTGGTTCCACAACTGATACTTGGTTCGAATACTCGACTAATAATTTAGATGGAACAACTTGTCTTTTTGTGGATAGTGATGCCGCTGGTAATGGATCTACTTCGCTTGAAACTGCAGAATCTATTAGCTTTAATACTGCTAATATGACAAATATCCAATTAAGTTTTGATCAATATTTTAGAGAATTTAACAATGGATTTAATGAGACAATTGAAGTGGATGTTTGGGATGGTTCAGCTTGGCAAAATGTATATCAAAGAGATGGAAATAATGATGGAAGCATTGGTGCTTGGTCTGCTCCCAATCAGCAAACTATTGATATCTCAGCTTATACAAATGCAGCCATGAAAGTTAGATTTGTATTTACGGCTGAGTATGATTATTCCTGGGCAATTGATAATATTTCAATTACGGCTGATATAGCATCAGGGGTACAATCAGTAGTTAATACGGGTAATCCGGGCTCACAATATTTAGGACCCAATCAAACCGTTCACTTTTACGATCCTGCTTCAGGAGATGTCATGTGTACTATTGAAAATTTATCAAATCATGACTATGGTTGTACTGATGTTTATGTAGATAATGCGGGAACTTCTTTTATGCAAGTTGCAGGATATTCAGCCGCAGCGGATCAATATTTTGATAAAACGTATCGAGTAATTCCTTCTATGAATAATGCAACAGGTAATTATACAATTACTTTTTATGTAACCGATACGGAAAAAACGGGTTGGGAATTAGCAGGAACTAGAGATTGGGCAACAGCCCAAATCGTTAAAACAGCAGATGCCATAACTGGTATGACCAACGTAACAACGTTTGAACAATTGGTTGATAGTAAAGGGACATTAAATGCTGATCATTCTATAACTGGAACTTTTGCTACTGGTTTTTCTGGTTTTGGTTTTGCGCAACCTTTACCGCCATTACCTGTAGAATTAGTAGATATTGTTGCAGATGCTGTTGGTAATAATATCATAAATATCAAATGGACGACAGCCACGGAAATTAATAATAAAGGATTTGAATTAGAACGAAGTGAAAATCCGAACAATGGATTTGAAACGATAGCTTGGATAGAAGGAAATGGAACATCTGTAGAAACACATCATTATAAATATGATGATGATGAAGTGAAGACTGGTGTAATGTATTACTATAGATTAAAACAAATTGATTTTGATGATTCGTATGAATATTCTGAAATCGTAAATGCAATAATAAATTTGAAAGATTTAACCATAAAAATATTTCCAAATCCTGTTCAAACAATTTTATCAGTAAATATATCAAATACTAATTCTGGTAAAGCAAATTTCCGTTTAATGGATGTGAGTGGAAAAGAAATTTTTACTGGTGATTTTAATTTAGAGGATGAACTGAATTTTGTAGACGTTTCTACGTTATCAAAAGGCATTTACTTTATAGAAATTAAAGTAGGAGAAAAGAATGATACTCAAAAATTTATGGTTAAATAAACATGAATTATAAATTTATTTAAATATTAA
>JAHDFV010000428.1 GCA_020627985.1 Saprospiraceae bacterium | reverse complement strand
TGGAAGGCCATTTTCAAAATTGTAAAATTTTAAGTTGTCACTTTGGCAGAAAGCCTCAAAAGAAACTATCAGTATTAATATAGTAATTAACCAATTTCTCAAATTGTAATAAGGTTTAATGACAAATCTAAAATAATTTAATAAGACAAGTGTTAAATTAATTCGATCAACGTATTTTTAATCGCTATGATTAAAAAATTATTAAACCAGCCAACAGGCTTAATAACCTTCTATTGGTCAGACAATTTTATCATGATATTTGTGAATAGTTTATAATTTTGTGATTGACACGGTAGCCATTGATTTTTACAACGAAAGATACAAAATTACCATCTCAATCAATTTTTCTAATTTCGGATTTCTTTTTATAAAATTATCATAAAAGCAAGAATAAGCACTTAAATGTTTAATTTGAAATGTAATTTTTGAATATTCAGATCATTAATAATTTCAATATTTCCTTTACCTCCATTACCTTCATTACCTTCATAGAAAGGCGTTAAATGATTAGATGTTATCATTTTATTCTTAGGTATACGTTTGATTTAATACTTAATGAAGATCATTCTAAGACTATACCTGTAAATACCTCTAAAACAGTAAGACTGTTTGCATATAGTCAAACAGCTGCTTTTCATAAAAATTGATTTCCACTACAAGTTAATGCATGGGTCGTAACGGAATTTCAAGCTTATATTTTACAAAATATTTAGGTGCTTTCATTGGCTACAGCCTGAGAAATTGTTTGCACCATTGTTTTTTTCAATCCTTTTAGGTCAACCATACACGTTCATAGCGTAAAACTCCACGCTTATAAAGAAATTGCAAACATATTAGAATTATGTATAATATGAATGTAGCTTTGAGATTGAATTTAACTTTAAACTTCCTATCCCAAATCATTACACCCTTTTAATCTAAAAACTGGAAGTAATACAATGACATTAATTAATTTTATTAGTAGAAAAATAGATATAAATAATTTCAGCAAGCTTTTCTTGCTTATTGTTGTTTTTTTGTTTTTTAGTTCAAACAACATTTATTGTCAATGTAATGGTGCAGGGCTTACTTCAGGAGGCTCCGCAGCGTTCGAACTAAATGGTTCTACAACTTTAAATTCATGTGGATATGATAATTTTAAAATAGTCAGTGATGATTTAGCAGTTGGATCTGGGAGTTTGTCATATATGTGGTTTATGGTAGATCCAACTGGGGTAACTACTTATTATTGTAATACAGATCCGACTTGTTGGACTCCACCTGTTACAAGTTTCGGTCAATACAAACTTAGAAGATGTGCGACTGGTACTTCTTGTGTGAGTGATATGGAAGGTTGCGGTGGCACTAATTTATGGCCAGCATTAGGAGAAACTTCATTTTTAACACTTAATTATAATCAGCCAGCAAATGCTGATGTAACAATAAGTGACAGTAATATATGTGTTGGTGAAATTGTGAATTATAGTTTTACACATGCAAGTGGTAGTGAATATCAATGGAATTGGGAAGGAGGAGTAAATCCAATCACAGGATCTCCGAAAACTAGTAAATCTGGGAATGTAGGTTCTTATAATGATGTTTCGGATGATGATGTAACTTATGATACGCCAGGAACTTATGATTGGTCTTTGACTATAACATGGCTTGATCAATTTAATAATTCATGTAGTTTTACCGAATCAGGAACTATCATAGTTACAGATGGAGCTGAGTGTAGTTGTTCAATTGATAACGCAGGACTTTCATCACAGCAATGTAACCCTAATTCGACATTGACAGATCCTTCTGATGATTTTATTGAATTTAATTTGAATCCTACAGGAAGTTTTTTGTCTACGGGCTATACACTTGCAATAGATAATGGAGGCATTCTCACTCCAGCTTCAGGAACATATGGAACATCCACTTCATTTCAATTACAAAATGGAAGTTCAGATGGAACTACCTATTCCATAATTATAACTGATGATTTAGATCCAGCATGTTCTAACACAATTACTGTTATGCAAGAACAATGTTCTACAGATTGTATATTAACACCGACCATAACTACCTTATGTGATAATAATGGTACTGCTTCAGATGGAACGGATGATACTTTTACTTATAATATAAGCGTAGCTAGCGTGAATGCAGGGGTTAGATATAATATTTCAGGCGATGATTCTCAAGTAGATTTAGATTATGGGACTAATTATACATTTGGCCCATTCCCCATTTCACAAGGTAGTTTACAAATAACAATTACAGATATAGATGATGCAACTTGCAGTCTATCAACTACAATTAATGCGCCATCGCCTTGTTCTGAATCCTGTGTTATAACTCCTACAATAACAACTATTTGTAATGATAATGGTACAGAATCTGATCCAACGGATGATACTTTTGAGTATATGATAAATGTAACTGGTTTAAATGCCGGACTTAATTATAACATTTCAGGCGATGATGCTCATATAGACTTAGATTATGATACTAATTATACATTTGGTTCGTTTCCGATTTCAGAAGGAGATCTGATGCTAACTATTACAGATTCTAGAATACCGGAATGCTCAACTACTGAGTTAGTTGAAGCACCAAAAACCTGTTCGTCTTCTTGTATAATAGATCTCCCAACAATCACAACAACATGTGATGACAATGGTACAAATACTGATCCATCA
>JAHDFV010000427.1 GCA_020627985.1 Saprospiraceae bacterium | reverse complement strand
AACCTTGTTTTAACAACTAATGTTTAACAGGACACTATATTAGTGATATGAGAATACATTTAATTGCCATTGGAGGTGCTATAATGCACAATCTTGCTATAGAATTACAGCGCAAAGGTCATGCCATCACAGGTTCGGACGATGAAATCTATGACCCTTCAAAATCTAGATTAGAAAAATATGGATTACTTCCAATTTACATGGGGTGGTATCCAGATCAAAACATAACAGAAGACTTAGATTGCGTGATTTTAGGCATGCACGCTAGAGAAGATAATATGGAATTAAGGAGAGCTAAGAAGCTAGGCATCAAAGTTTATTCTTTTCCAGAATTCATTTATCAACATTCTAAAGAGAAGAAAAGAGTAGTCGTAGGTGGGAGTCATGGAAAGACGACAACAACTTCTATGATCATGCATGTTCTTAAAGAAAATCGAATTGATTTTGATTATTTGGTTGGTGCACAACTAGAGGGTTTTGAGCTGATGGTGAGACTAACAGATGCTCCAATCATTGTTTTGGAAGGAGATGAATATTTATCTTCACCCATTGATAAGCGACCAAAGTTTTTACATTATAAACCGCATATCGCTATACTTACAGGCATTGCCTGGGATCATATCAATGTTTTTCCAAAATTTAGTGGTTATGTGAATCAATTTAGGAATTTCATCCAAGGAATGAGAGATGGTACAAAGTTATTCTACTACGGATGGGATGAACATTTACGAGAACTGATTCTTGAGAATGAACATTATTGCGATGCTAAATTATACACCGCTCCAAAATATAAAGTAGAGAATGGTCAAGTAATTGTTTCTACAAGGACTCAAGAGTTTCCGTTAAAAATATTTGGTAAACATAATTTAGAAAACCTTAAAGCAGCTTCACTTGTATGTAAAGAATTAGGGATCAGCGAAGAACAATTTTTTACTTCAATGTCTACATTTAAAGGAGCTGCCAGAAGATTACAACATTTAGGAGGAAACGAGAATACTGATGTCTACTTAGATTTTGCTCATGCTCCTTCTAAAGTAAAAGCTACAACCAATGCTATGAAATCATTACATCCCGATCGAAAATTAATTGCTTGTGTAGAATTACATACTTATAGTTCATTAAATAAAGATTTTCATTCAGAATATAAAGGAACCCTACAAGAAGCAGATGAAGCATTTGTTTTTTATTCCGAACACACCTTGGCAATGAAAAAGTTACCTCATTTTAAACCTGAGGAATTAGCTAAACATTTCAATCATCCTAATTTAAAAGTAATTACGGATCAAGAAGATTTATATCGAATGTTAAGTGTGAAATATTATGGGAAATCTAATGTATTATTCATGAGTTCAGGACGATTTAATGGAATGGATATTGAAGGAATAAAAGAAGTAATTCTTTCTTAAAAAGAAAAACAATAGAAAGAATGTCGAATCAAAAAGTGAAATTTATAGACCTCGGTAGAATTAAATATAAGGAGGCTTGGGATTATCAAACCCGTTTGCATAATGAGTTAAAAGACATTAAAAAATACAATCTTTCTCAAGAAGAAAAATCTAATTATAAAAATCAAAACCATTATTTATTATTCTGTGAACATCCGCATGTGTATACCTTAGGTAAAAGTGGTTCAATGGATAATTTATTATTAAATGAAAAAGAATTAGTAGAAAAAGAAATAGATTTTTTTCCGATAAATAGGGGAGGAGATATTACCTATCATGGACCTGGACAGATTGTGGGTTATCCAATTTTAGATTTAGATTTGTTTTTTAATGATATTCATCAATATGTAAGAATAATAGAAGAAGCTATTATTTTGACTTTAAAAGAATATCAAATTGAAGGAGGGAGAATTGAAGGTATGTCTGGCGTATGGTTAGAAAAAGATAATAAAGGACCTAAGCGCAAAATTTGTGCTGTAGGTATTCATTTAAGCCGTTGGGTGACCATGCATGGTTTTGCCTTTAATGTGAATACAGATTTGAATTTATTTAATAATATTATTCCTTGTGGAATTGTAGATGATGATAAAACCGTAACCTCTTTGGCTTTTGAGTTAAATCAATCATCAGTAAATGTTGAGGAAGTTAAAAACAAAGTTAAAAAGCACTTATCCCAGTTAATGTCTTTTGATTTATATTAAGGTACAAACGGGTTTAATGATTAAATTAAACCCGTTTGTAATTTTTATAATGAATTAATAAATTCTTCTTTTACATCAATCCCCATTTCTTTAGCAAGTAAAGCATCTTTTTTTGCTTTTTGGTTTTCTCCTTTAAACATATAAGCATAAGCTCTTAAATGATAATAATTTCCATTTTTATTATTTAATTTTATGGCTGAATTAAAATCTTTAATAGCTTGATCTATTTGATCTGTTTGTAAATAACTCAAACCTCTGTTATAGAAAATGTCAGGATCAAGAGGATACAAATATTCACTCCTATTAAAATCTTCGAAAGCTTTGTCATACTGTTCTTGAGAAGCATATAAAACACCTCTATTAAAATAAAGGGAATAGAAATTTTCTTCTAATCTTATTCCCGTATTATAATCCTTTAATGCTGCTTCTATTTGACCTAATTCAAAATGTGCTGCTCCTCTTAAAGAATATAATTCATAATTGTCAGGACTTGCCGAAATAGCAACATTAAAATCCGAGATTGATT
>JAHDFV010000426.1 GCA_020627985.1 Saprospiraceae bacterium | reverse complement strand
TTCTTCAACTTTTACTTTTGTGGGATTTGTTTTCTGTTTTGCCATAGATATTTTTATCTAAAATAAGAAAATCCCCTTAATTAATAAATTAAGGGGATTCGAATTCATTCAATATTATATAAAAATTTTACCCTTCTTTATCTGATCCCAAAACAGAAGAGATATATTCTCTATTCATTTTAGCAATATTTTCAACTGAAATTTCTTTAGGACATTCAGCTTCACATGCTTTTACATTCGAACACATTCCGAATCCTTCTTTATCCATTTGATTCACCATGGCTTGCACTCTTTTTTTAGCTTCTACAGCTCCTTGAGGCATTGTAGATAAGTGCGCTACTTTTGCAGAAGTAAATAGCATAGCTGCAGAATTAGGACAAGCTGCTACACAAGCTCCACAACCGATACAAGTGGCTGCATCGAATGCTTTTTCAGAAGTATCTTTTTCTATAGGAATCGCATTAGCATCTTGCGCTTGTCCAGTATTTACTGAAATATAGCCTCCTGCTTGAATAATAGCATCAAAAGAAGAACGGTCTACAACCAAATCTCTAATTACAGGAAAAGATTTTGCTCTAAATGGTTCAACAGTAATCGTTGCTCCATCAGCAAATGAACGCATATGTAATTGACATGTAGTAGTTCCCTTCATAGGACCATGTGCTTGACCATTGATGACCATGCTACAAGTTCCACAAATTCCTTCCCTACAATCATGCTCAAAAGCAACTGGCATTTCTTTTTTGGATACTAATTGTTCATTAAGTACATCAAACATTTCTAAGAAGGACATATCGGTACCGATATTCTTCAAATCATGTGTTTCAAATTTTCCATCACCATACTTCCCTCCTTGTCTCCAAACTTTTAATGTGATATTTATCGTCTTTTCAGCCATTGTATTCGACTTTTAAATGTTTGATTAATATTCGAATTAAATCGGATTAAATCAAATAAACTATTTATAAGATCTAGTTTTTACTTCAATATTTTCATAATTCAGCTCTTCTTTATGCAAATCCCAGTCTTTATCCTGACCAGTAAATTCCCACGCAGCTGAGTACATATAATCTTTATCATTTCTTTTAGCCTCACCACCTTCTTCTTGGTATTCTTCACGGAAATGTCCTCCACAAGATTCATTTCTATTTAAAGCATCACATACCATCAATTCACCTAATTCAATGAAGTCAGCTACTCGCAAAGCTTTTTCAAGCTCAGGATTGTATTCATCATTAGTGCCAGGTACAAATACATCCTTACGATATTCAGCTTTTAATTCTTGAATTAATTTTCTTGCTTTAGCTAAACCTTCCGCATTTCTACTCATTCCACAATAATCCCACATTATTCTTCCTAATTTTCTATGGAAGCTTTCAACAGATTGATTTCCTTCAACATTTAATAAATTGCTAATTCTGTCTTTAACAGATTTTTCAGCAGCTTCAAACTCAGGAGAATCAGTTGAAATTTGTGGAGTTCTAATTTCTTTAGAAAGGAATGTGCCAATAGTATAAGGGATAACAAAATATCCATCTGCTAATCCCTGCATTAAAGCAGAAGCCCCTAGCCTATTTGCCCCGTGATCAGAGAAATTTGCTTCACCTAAAGCAAAACATCCTGGAATAGTTGTTTGTAGATTATAATCAACCCAAATTCCTCCCATAGTATAATGAACTGCTGGGAAAATCTTCATAGGTGTGAAATAAGGGTTTTCATCTGTAATTTTTTCATACATATGGAAAAGGTTTCCATATTTTTCTTTAACTACAGCTCTACCCATATCTTTAATTTCTTTATCAGAAGGATTAGACATGCCTTTCATATTGGCTTGGCTTTTACCATATCTTTCTACTGCTGAAGCAAAATCAAGATATACAGCTAAACCAGTTGGGCCAACACCCCTACCTTCATCCGTAACATATTTAGCAGCTCTTGAAGCTACATCTCTTGGTACTAAATTACCAAATGCAGGATAAATTCTTTCTAAGTAATAATCTCTATCTTCTTCAGGGATTTTTGTTGGATCTTTTTTGCAATCTTCCTTCTTTTTAGGCACCCAAACTCGTCCATCATTCCTTAAGGATTCTGACATTAATGTCAGTTTTGACTGATATTCTCCTGATACAGGGATACAAGTAGGATGGATTTGAGTATAACAAGGATTTGCAAAAAATGCTCCTTTTCTATGCGCTCTCCAAGCAGCGGAAACATTAGAGTTCATAGCATTAGTAGACAAATAAAATACGTTTCCATATCCTCCAGTAGCTAAAACTACACAATGTGCTCCATGTCTCTCAATTTTACCAGTAATGAGATTACGGGTAATAATTCCTCTTGCTTTTCCATCAACAACTACAAGGTCAAGCATCTCATGACGGTTATACATCACGACACTTCCTCTATTTATTTGCCTAGATAAAGAACTATAAGCACCAATCAATAATTGTTGACCAGTTTGACCCCTAGCATAAAAAGTACGACTCACTTGTACTCCACCAAAAGATCGATTGGCTAAAAGTCCTCCATATTCTCTAGCAAATGGAACACCCTGAGCAGCACATTGGTCGATAATATCACGACTCACTTCTGCTAAACGATGAACATTCGCTTCTCTTGATCTATAATCACCTCCTTTTATGGTATCATAAAATAAACGATACACTGAATCACCATCATTCTGATAATTCTTTG
>JAHDFV010000425.1 GCA_020627985.1 Saprospiraceae bacterium | reverse complement strand
CTATCGCTTTTCTTTTCTTCTTCTTTTTTCTTTCTTTTTGTGCATCTAAATTGGGAATAAAAACTAATGCTAAGCATAGCAATAACAGAAAACGATAGAGATTGAATTTCATGATGTTTTGTTTTGTCTAAACATTAATATAAAGTTCTTTTTTTATAGACAGTTAAATTATCATTAAGTTGAATGTGTTAGGTAAGAAATTTAATGAAATGTCGTAAAGATTATTAATAATCTTAATCAGAAAGGATCCATTTTTTTAATGAAAGAATCAAAATAATTGCAATAGCGCAAGGAATGCCTATCCAAAATAATTCACTTTGAATGACTTTTAATCCCCATTCACTAAAGAAACTTTCTATTCCCATTGGAGATACTTTTATGGGACGCCAAGGAAGAAAATAACGTGCATTATCAAAAGGAGAAAAGAAAGCTACTCCCTTTCCACCTGTGGTCATGGCATCAAGTAGACTATGAGAAACTGTACATAAAAAGAAGTATAGAATATATAAAAACCCTTTCTTTTTAAATATGGATTTTCTGTAAAATATAAGGGTAATAAAACAAGCGAAGATAAATGCAAATAAAAAAGAATGGGTAAATCCTCTGTGTCCCCAAAAGCTTCCATAAGCCACTCCAAAATTAAAACCGATTACATCAGCATCTGGAAAAATAGAACAGAAAATCCCTAGTAACCAAAATTTCCAATTTTTTATTTTTTTGGAAAATGCGGTACCAAAGGTTATTGCTGCAATTGCATGTCCGACTACTGACGCCATATAAATTTTATTTTATTCTAATTCAATAATTAAATCATCTTGTTCTACCATTGTTTTTTCAGATAAATGAACCTTTTTTACTTTTCCTTTAATTGGAGAAGTTATCGTTGATTCCATTTTCATGGCTTCAATAATAAAAAGAGGTGTATTCACTTTAATTGTATCTCCTTCTTTGACTAAGATTTTTGATAAGCTTCCTTGAAGAGGCGAACCGATATCTGAATCTTTTTCAACCTTTTTATTTTCTACTTTTTCTATTTGTAAATTATGATCTTTCACAACAATAGAACGAGTTTGCCCATTTAATTTAAAGAAAGCAGATCGGTAGCCTTCTTCATTGGGTTCAGAAATATTTAAAAATTGAATTAAAAGATTTTTACCACTAGCAATTTCTACGAGTATTTCTTCATTGGGTTTTAATCCATAAAAGAAGGCATGACTTGGCAAATTGGTGACTACACCATAATCAGAATAATGATCGTAAAAATCTTTGAATACTTTTGGATATAATTTATAAGAAAGGAAATCTAAATCATTACAATAATCAAATACCGTTCTAAATTCTTTGAATTCTTTTAAGAAATCAATAGGTTTTAAATGTTTGTTGGGACGATCAGTATAAGGTTTTTCTGTTTTTAAAATCATTTTTTGAAGTGGCTTAGGAAAACCTTGATATGCTTGTCCTAAATCTCCTCTAAATAATGCTTTTACACTATCTGGAAAAGATAATGTTGCTCCTTTTTCTAAAATATCTTCTTTGGTATATCCATTAGATGTCATGAACATTGCCATATCTCCCACCACTTTTGAAGATGGGGTAACTTTAATTAAATCGCCAAATAATTCATTGGCTATAGAATAATTTTCTTTAATTAATTCGAATTGATCTTCTAGTCCTAAACCTCTGGCTTGTGGTCTTAAATTAGAATATTGTCCTCCTGGAATTTCATGCTCATACACTTGAGCGGTTCCTGCTTTTAATTCCGTTTCAAAAGGATAATAATATTGACGAACGGCTTCCCAATAATTAGAATGATCTTCTAAAGCTTGATAATTTAATTTATTTTCTCTTTCATGTCCTTTCATGAAAGCAGCAATGGAATTAAAGTTGGGTTGGGACGTTAATCCTGACATAGAAGACAAGGCAACATCAACTACATCAACTCCTGCTTCTATTGCTTTAAAATAAGTGGTGGATTGAATAGAAGAAGTGTCATGCGTGTGTAAGTGAATGGGTATATTGACACGTTCTTTTAATTTAGTAATTAATAATTCCGCGGCATGCGGTTTTAATAAACCTGCCATGTCTTTAATGCCAATCATATGCGCACCCTCATCTTCTAATTCTTTGGCTAAATCTAGATAGTATTGTAGCGTATATTTTTTCTTGTCAGGGTTTGAAATATCTCCAGAATAACAAATACAAGCTTGCGCTAATGAGTCGGTTTTATCTCTTACTGTTTTAATACTTACTTTCATGGCTTCCACCCAATTCAATGAATCGAATATTCTGAAAACATCTATTCCTGTTTCAGCCGCTTTAATAACAAATTCTTCAATTAAATTATCTGGATAAGCTGCATAACCTACAGCATTAGATCCTCGCAATAACATTTGTAATAAAATGTTAGGCATGGCTTCTCTAATGGTTGATAATCTAGCCCAAGGATCTTCTTTTAAGAAGCGCATACAAACATCAAAAGTGGCTCCTCCCCAAACTTCAGCAGAAAAAACATCGTTGCATTGTTTCGCATACGCTTCTGCAACTTTTTTAATATCGTAGGTTCTAACTCTTGTTGCTAATAAGGATTGATGTGCATCTCTAAAAGTAGTATCTGTATAATGAATTGGGGTAGAATCCTTCAACCATTTCATGAACCGATCTCTTCCTAATTCTTTATATAAAGTTCTTGATCCTCT
>JAHDFV010000424.1 GCA_020627985.1 Saprospiraceae bacterium | reverse complement strand
CCAAGCACAAAAATAAGGTCCTTCTCCCCCACTTATTGATATAGATATCTGTCCATTATTTTGATTGCAATATGAATTAGATGTATCAACAATTGCATTATTGATGCCGGGAATATTCTCCAAAATAATAGTTGTATCATTTGTACATCCTATCGCATCAATTATCGTTACTGTGTATGTTCCTGCTTGTAAAGAATTTATTACATTAGTCGAATTTCCATTTGACCAACTATAAGAATAAGGAGGTACTCCTCCTATCGGATTTAATAAAATTTCTCCGTTGTTTGCATTACAATTTTCATTCTTAATTGAAGGATTAAAAGACATTGAATTAGCAAAATTAACTTCTACTTCTTCAACAGCCAAACAGCCTTCAGCATTTGTAACAGAAACGGTATAAGATCCTTGATTCGTAATCGATACAATTGAAGTAGTTTCTCCAGTTGACCATAGATGACTTAATGAATCTAAACCTGTATCAAGCTCTAAAATATCTCCTGAGCACAATAAAGTATCGCCATCTAATGTAAAATTAAATGGAATTATAGATTCGAGATTTTTAGATATTATACCCGTAGAAAAATTACTATATGCACTGGTATTTGCAGTAATAATCGTATCCGAGTACGTAGTTGAATTCGAATTACCCATGTCAAAATGAAAAATATCATTATTATCCAATTCTTGAATAAATGCTGTTTGCGATTCCCCTTCCATTTTAAAACTTGAAATAAGATTATAATTCAAGTCATAGTAATTCAAATACCTATTTCTTTCAGGAATAGAATAATCTGATAAAGAAAAAGATTCTATTATTTCGTTATTTTTCAAAATGATATCTCCAGGGTAATATCTTTGGGACGTATTATTAGGTGGATAATAATAATTAGAATTATGAGAGATGTAATTACCATCATTATCATACAAAATTGAATAATAAGCATTCGAAGGAATTTGAATACCTGTTACATTAATGGGTGCAATATTCGTTGGATTAAATCCACGAATCATAATATCTCCATTTTCATTTATAATTAATTCATCATATTTTTCATGAAACCCATTATTGGATGAAAGCGTAACATTTGGATAAAAATGTAACCAATTTGGAATCAAAGTTTGTTTGTCTATACTTGCTAAAAAAGAACCATTTCCAGTTTGAGAAAATCCTTGATAATTAAAGCCGTTGATATAACGAGCCATAACATAATAATTATTATCATCTTCTTGGAAACCCATCCAGTATTGTTGATTAAAGCTTGAAAAATCAATTGAATTGATAATAGAATTTGAATTAAAATCATAATTCACTAATGAAATATTAAAATCAGCAGCAGCTCCAGTTCTAGAAACCAAAATTAATTCATTATTATCATTGACATACATATCGTATGTGACCCCAATTGAATTTAATTGGTGATTTATATAATTACCTGTATTATCTAATTTAATAAAGAATTGATTCGCTGTTACATAAATATCTCCAGAATCATTTACTGCCAATTGTCTTGGAGTAAGACTACTGGTACTACCACTCATTCCTAAATCTGTATCTTCTAAAATATTATACCATAAAAATTCTCCTTGATCATTGAACTTTAAAATAATCGTTTTATGGTAAAAAGCAGCAGAAACTCCAAAAGTACCTAAGCTAATACTAACTCCATCTATAATGATGGGTCCTATACCATAAATAGCGTAATAAGAATTGCCAAATTTATCAATATATCTATCTTGAAATCTTACATGTGCATTTCTTTCTGCAGTAAACCCTTTATAGTTCCAATCGAAAGTGATTTTATTATCATCGCCTACATACACAATTGTTTGAGAGACTTCTCCTAAAGCATCAGTAATTTGAATATTATAATTCCCAGAAGAGAGGTTTGTAGCCATATTACCATTAAGCAATGTGCCATCAATCGAATATTGAAATGGAGCTGTACCTCCTACTGATGAAATAGTTATTTCTCCATCAGATGCTCCACAAGTTGCATTTTTGACAATAGTCGATACATCTAAAGGAGATATTAATATTGGAAAAACAAAAGTATTATTGTTTTCTATGAATTCATCTATTGTATTGGAAGGATCTAGTACATAAATTAAATAAACATTTCCAGTATAGTTTGATGGTAATATTATGTCAATCGTATCAATAAACGTTTGGCCTTCATTGAAATTCTGAAGATTAAAGTTATTTACTAATACATCATCGATAGAATATGTATTGTCATAAGAAGCATAAACTGAATAAGATGATGGAAGCGTTGGTAGATTTCCACCGTTGCTTATGTTTAGAATAAAGGAGGATGTATCATTTGACACCCAACCTGTTCCCATTGCATAAATAGATTCAAAAAATAAATCGGGTGAATTCGCAAATGTAATGGGAAAGGCAAAAGTATTATCCAATTCATTGCCTTCATCTATTTCATTTTGAGCATCTAATTGGACTAAAATAAAAGCGTTGTTTCCATAATTTTGATTAACCGTTATTTCTTGAAAGACATTTGCTGAAGCTCCTGCTTGTAAAGATGATTGATTATGATCCGATAAAAGGATATCATTGGCATCTAAAATGGTATCGGTTGAAACATAATAAAATATTGAAAAATCTTCTTGATGATCTTGTGTACCTAAATTTTGTATGTTATATTCTAAATTAAAAGGATAATTCTCTAATATATTTAAAGG
>JAHDFV010000053.1 GCA_020627985.1 Saprospiraceae bacterium | reverse complement strand
AATATAGGGCTATCTATCTTCTTATTCTTTATTTGCAGTTTATCTATTTTAATTTTTTCTTTCTTACAAATACAACATCAATCGAAAAAAGAAATAGAATCTTTGTTAATTGAAAATAATAGGCTTCAAAAGACAAATTCTGATTTAGAAGAAATGGCCACTATGATGGCACATGATCTAAAACGTCCTTTACGTACAATTGGAAGCTTTAGTCAACTTGCTAAAAGAAGATTACCTCCACATGCTGGTGAAGAAATTAAAGAATACTTAGATTATATCGTAGGAAGCGCTGATAGCATGACTGATCTCTTAGATGCCATAATGAATTATTCAAAATTAACCAATCAAAATTATATGAGTGAAGAAGTCATTTTAGATAATTTAATGGATGAAGTTAAATTGAATATTTATGACACCATAAAAGAAAAGAAAGCCAACATATATACTTTTAATTTACCAGTCATACATGCGAATCGAGTACAATTGATGCATGTTTTCCAAAATTTATTAGAGAACGGATTAAAGTATAACCAAAATGAATCCCCTACAATTATTATAGAAGGAGAAGAAAAAACAGATCATTATTTATTATCTATAAAAGACAATGGAATTGGTATCCCTGAAGAATATAAGGATAAGGTGTTTCAAATCTTCCAACGGTTAGATCCATACAATTATGAAGGAACAGGTGTTGGTCTTGCTAGTTGTAAAAAAATCATAGAAAGACACAAAGGAAATATTTGGTTTGAATCAGAAATAAAAAAAGGAACTACTTTTTATTTCACTATTGCTAAAAATGAAGTAATATCTGAGGATAAAAAAGAGAAAAATTCTTCTTGGTTAAAAGCTAGCTAATACTAAATGAATCTTTTTATCCTATTAAAATTCTTAGTGTTTAGAGAAAAAATCGAATTTTAACATTTTTTCTTTCTGTATAACAATTTTGGAACTTCCAAGATCAATAATCGTATAATTAACTGATAATTATACGATTATGTTTTTTACGCTCATAAAATCTGTGTTTATTTTTTTAATAGAATTTAAAAAACCCATCCTATAACTAACATATTAGTTGTATAATTAATCAATTAGTTATAGATTTGTTTTAGATAAATAATTGATATGAAAAAATTAGCACAAAGAGAAGAACAAATTATGCATGTCTTTTGGAAAAAAGGACCTTGCTTTGTCAAAGAGATCGTTGCAGATCTACCAGAACCCAAGCCGCACTATAATTCTGTATCAACTATGGTCAGAATTTTAGAAACCAAAGGTTTTATTAATCACAAAGCTTTTGGAAAAACGCATCAATATTTCGCTATAGTAACTAAAGAAGAATATCAATCAAAAGCTGTAGACGAGATTGTTGGAAATTTTTTCAAAGGATCCATTTCAGAAATGGTATCCTATTTCGCAAAAGAAGAAAAGATAAGTGAAGGAGAGTTAAGTGATATTATTAAAATGATCAAAAACCAAAAGAAATGATACCCTATATCCTACATGTTTCTACCCTATTAGCCATATTTTATATTTTTTATTGGTTGCTTCTACGTAAAGAAACCTTTTATAAATTAAATCGATTTATTTTAGTAGGATCGCTGATTCTATCATTGGTATTGCCTTTGATTCATATTCCTCCTGCTATTTCTTTGTCTTCTTTTTTAGTTGAGCAACCACAAATTGCTGCTATTGAAAATGAAAATTTTAATTTTTCAGCAGTTAATGACCCTGCTCCTTCAGATGATTACAAAAGTGAAGCATTAATTCAAAAAGAAGAATTATTGCCTTTTGAAGAAAAAGTTATTTCTTCAAATACTTCCATTTTCGCTACCATAAAATCTTGGAGTATTTCCAAAATTTTATGGACCGTATATCTAGTAGGAGTTGCCATTTTTTCACTTACATTTTTAATTCAATTTTTCGTCATTCTTTTTAGTCGAATTAATTTAAATTCGATTAATGATGGTAAATTTAAAATTTATGAAATGAGTAAGGAAACTCCTCCTTTTTCATTTTTAAATTGGATTTTTATTAATCCTGCTTTATATGAGTTAGAAGCCTATAATCAGATTCTACAACACGAAAGAATTCATGTAGAACAAGCACATTCTATTGATAAATTATTGGCTGAACTCATCATTGTATTAAATTGGTTTAACCCTTTTGCCTGGTTATATAGAAAAACAATTAATAATAATATTGAATTTTTAACAGATCAAGAAATGATTAGAAAAGGAACTGAAAAAGAATCCTATCAATTAAACTTATTACGAATTTCTGTTCCTCAACATGCACTTACATTAACGACGAATTACAATGAATCTTTTTTGAAAGAAAGAATTGGAATGATGAACACTAAAAAATCATCTGCTCGATCTAGTTGGAAATATCTTTTATTGCTTCCTTTTATTGGCTTTGCTATAAGTAGTTTAAATGCAGTAAGTGTTCCTGAAAATACTGAACCTGTTCCAGATCCATTAGCGAACGAGACTTATGTTTATTCTGAAAAAGAGAATGATAAAAAATCTGATACAACAGAAAAAGAAAAGATAAATCAAGCACCTACTACAAAAGTAGAAGAAAAGATAAAAAAAGAAAAGATTAGTCCTTCAATTGATCAAAAAGAATTTGATATAAAAGTCGAAGAAAATAAGGTTATTGATCAACAACCAATAGTAGAAAATAATTTTACTACAACTACCATTACAAAAACTGAAAAAAATAATCATCCTGACTTAACGAAAGAAGACATCGATAATTTAGAAAAAATTGGAGAAATGTTCAATCACTTTCCATTTCATGGAAATGAAATAACAACGACAATTACAGAAACTGTCAACGATGCTCTTGCAAAAGAATTTGAAGGTCATGACATTTTTAAAGGAAAATATAAAAATGATTTAAAGACATCTTCCAGTTGTACTGCTAAAGAAAAAAAGAATTGCGAAACTAAGAATTTAGCTTTACAAAAGCCTAATGCATGGTTTGCAGAAATGGTAGATGATGAAATTTGTTTTTATATGAACAATTCAACGATTAACAAAAAGAATTGGAAAGTTTCGGAATGTTACAATAAAAATGGATTAGGATACCTACCTAATAAAAAACAATGCAAAATTGTTGTAGAAAGAGATCCTGGCAAAATTGTATATAAAGGAATTTTCGACGGTGGCACTGGAGTGGGTTCTTTTGAATTTATTGAAGACAACCGATTTATATCTTTTTTAAAAGATCAAAATATAGGTTCTATTAATTCGGATGAATTATTTTTAATGTATTTAAATAATACCTCTAAAGATTATATCAAAGGTTTAAAATCTAGAGGATTAGATGTTGATGTAAAAGATGTTTTAGAACTAGGAGTTAATGAAATCGATTTATACCAATTGGATCAAATGATTGCAAGAGGTGAAAATCCTTTATCGCAAGCCAAAGACAATTCAGATTATAATTATGAATACGAATATAATCATGAGCCCCATTATAAGAAAAGCTGCGATACTCCAAATTCTAAAATCTCTGAAAGTTATATCGAAGAAGTAAATAAACTAGGATATAAAAATATATCGACTAATAAATTAATAGAATTTAAGAATCACGGTGTAAGCATAGAATATTTAACCAACTTAAAAAAAGCAGGTTATGGTTCAGATAAAATTAATGCGAACAAAGTTGTAGAATTTGCTGTTCATGGTGTACAATCTCAATTTCTAAGAGATTTAAATTCAATCGGATATACTTCTGAAATTTTATCTGGAGGAAAAGTCGTTGAGTTTGCAGTACATGGAGTAAACAGCGAATATGTAAAAAACTTATCTAAACTCGGATATGGTCCAGATATTTTATCTCCTTCAAAATTAGTTGAATTTGCAGTACACGGTATTATGTCTCAATACATAAAAGAATTACAAGATTTGGGATACAATGACCTTTCACCTAGTAAAATCGTAGAAGGAAGTATTCATGGTTTAGATCCTAGCTATATCAGTAAATTAAAATCTATGAATATTCAAGGACTAGAATATAATACGTTAATTGAAGCAATGATACACAATGTATCTACTTCATATATTCAAGATGTAAAAAACAAAGGAATAAAATCCGATGATTTATCCGATTTCATTCAAGTAAAAATACACGGTATACATTAATCTTATCTCCTGATAGATTTTAATTATAAACTATCAGGAGATTCATTTTCTAATTTCAAGTATAAATTCAACTTTTTTTTATTAATTCTAATTAATAAAACAGCCACATTTATATCTTTTTCAACCACTTTATAAATATTCTTTTTAATTAAAATATAACTATGCAATCTTTTTAAAATGAATGAGTCTTTATTTTTAAAACTCTAAACCTCCCTTTCACCCAGGGCTTATTTTAAAATTAAAATCTTAATCCTTTTTATTCGAGTAACAACACTTGAATAACAGACACACTATTGCCATTATTAAAAATCGACCTACAATGAAAATTATAAATTTAATATCTGCACTTATTATTTTATTTCTTCTGCCCCTTACTGCACAAGAAGAAAATAAAACAATTGAAAAAAGAAAATATTTTACTTCCCCATTATCCAATGAAAAAGCTCCTGTAATAGATGGAGAAATAAATGATGATGCCTGGAATAAAGTAGAATGGAGTACAGACTTTACACAAAGAGATCCTGAAGAAGGAATTCCTCCTACAGAAAAGACTCAGTTCAAAATTATTTACGATGAAAAATTCATGTATATAGCTGTTGAATGTTTAGACTCAGAACCCGATAAAATAAATAAACGATTATCAAGAAGAGATGGTTTTGAAGGTGATTGGTTTATCGTTTCTATAGATAGCTATCATGACTTAACAACTGCATTTTGTTTTAATGTTACTGCTGCTGGGGTTAAAGGAGATGAAGTTTTAACGGCAAATGGAAATCAATCCGATTCAAATTGGAATCCCATTTGGTTTACAAAGAGTAAAATAAATAATAATGGTTGGTCTGCCGAATTAAAAATTCCTTTTAGTCAATTGCGTTTTTCAAGCGTTGAAGATCAAATTTGGGGCTTACAAGTTTCTAGAAAAATATTTAGAAAAAATGAGAGAACAAATTGGCAGCATATTTCTAAAAGTGATGCTGGATGGGTTAGTAATTTTGGAGAATTACATGGTTTAAAAAATATTAAACCTAAAAGACAAGTAGAGTTACAGCCTTATGTTGTTGGATCCATTGAGACTTATGAAAAAGAAAATAACAATCCTTACAAAGATGGATTAGACACTAAAATTTCTACAGGAATTGATGGCAAAATTGGAATAACAAATGACATAACATTAGATTTTACCATTAACCCTGATTTTGGTCAAGTTGAAGCAGATCCTGCTGCCATTACTTTAGATGCTTTTCAAATATTTTTTAATGAACAACGACCCTTTTTTATAGAGAATAAAAATATTTTTGATTATGGTGTTTCTAGATCTGAAGCAGGAAATACTTTTTGGAATGACAATTTATTTTATTCTAGAAGAATTGGTGGAAGTCCTTCTTATTATCCTGGATTAAATGAAAATGAATATGCAAAACAACCGAGCAATACGACTATTTTAGGTGCTGCTAAAATTAGTGGTCAAACTAAAAACGGATGGTCAATTGGTGTTTTAGAAACCATGACGAGTAAAGAGTTCGCTAAGATTGATTTAGACGGTGAAGAACGAAAAGAATTAGTTGAACCCTTGACGAATTATTTTGTAGGAAGAGCTAAAAAAGATTTTAATAATCGAAATTCAAATATTGGTGGAATTTTTACAGCTACCAATAGAAAGATTGAAGGTAATTTAGATTTCTTACATAAATCAGCCTATACAGGTGGTTTAGATTTTGAACACCGATGGAAAGAACGTGCTTGGTATGTAAAAGGAAATACGGTTATAAGTCATGTGAATGGAAGTAAAGACGCTATTTTAAATACACAATATTCTATTGGACATTTATTCCATAGAGTGGATGCAGATTATTTAAGTATTGACACCACTAAAACTTCTTTAACCGGTTTAGGTGGACATGTAAAAATAGGAAAAGTTGGAAATGGTAATTTTATGTTTGAAAGCGGTATTGCTTGGAGAACACCTGAATTAGAATTAAATGATTTAGGTTTCCAAAGAACAGCAGATGATATTCGTCATTTTACTTGGGCGGGTTATGCTTTTAGAAATCCATTTTCCATTTTTAATCGAATGCAATTCAATTATAACCATTGGATGGTTTATGATTTTGGAGGAAATTTAAATTCTGTTTCATGGAATTTAAATATGAATACTCAATTCAAAAACAATTGGAGTATGGGAACGGGTTGTAACATTAATCCTTATCAATTTTCAAATAGTGAATTAAGAGGTGGTCCTCGTTATCGATTTATGCCAGGTGGAAATACTTGGTTCTGGGGAAATTCAGATCACACTAAAAATTTTAGATTTGGATGGAATGTTAGTTATGGTGGTACACAAAATAAAGAAGAACGATCTCTTTATACTTATGCATATATTTTATATCAGCCTATTAATGCATTAAACATTTCTATTAATTCGAATTATAATATTGTAAATAAAAAATTACAATATGTTAGTGAAAATAATATGGATAATGATGCTCGATATATTATGGGTTCCATTAATCAAAAAACAGTAGGAATTTCTCTTCGATTAAATTATACCATAAATCCCAATTTATCTATTCAATATTATGGTCAGCCTTTTATTGCTAGAGGACAATATTCGGACTTTAAGCATATCACAGATCCTACCGCTCGTTCTTTTAATGATAAATTCGAAGGATTTAGCACCAGTCAAGTTCGATTAGAAGATAATATTTATTCTATTGATGAAAATAAAGACGGTCAAAATGATTATTCATTTAGCAATCCAGATTTCGCTTTCGTACAATTCCGTTCAAATTTAGTCATGCGTTGGGAATATATTCCAGGTTCTGAATTATTCTTTGTTTGGTCTCAAGGTGGAACTGGATTTGGTGATCCAAATGAAAGATTAGGAACGAGTTTTAATGATCAAATTATCAATAGAAAATTACAAAATATCTTTTTAATTAAAGCGACATATCGTTTTATAAAATAAAAGTTTAATTTATTTTCATACCGTAAATTAAATAAAAAGATCCTATGTCAAATTAATGGCATAGGATTCTTTGTATTATTAAAATATAGTGAGGGGATTTTTATTCCAATACAACATTAAAATCTACTTCAAAATGAATGTGCTCATCTACAAATAAATAATCACCAACAACTTTCCCAACAACACGATCTCCTTTATCTCCATATGCTGTAATTGTTGCTTTCATATTGATATAACATTCTTTATTCGAACAATTCACAACCATTTTTTGATATGAACGATCATTACAATAATCCAATAATGAAAACTCAATATCTCCATTAATATATTCACCAATTTCCGTTCCTGGAATATTTAATATGAAGTGAGTAAATGATTGATCATTGGGGATTAATCGTATTTTAGTTGATTTAATTCCTTTACGATTATAAAATTGAGAAACTCGAATTTGATGTTTTTCATTATACGTTCTAACATCTTCCTTGTAAACAACTTTAACGAATTCATCAGAAAATGAAAGAGCTTCAGAACTATAACTATTACCCCAAAGACTAATAAATAAAAGTGCCATTATGGATACCCCAATAAGGTAAGATTTCATATTTTTCAATTCATTTTGGCTATAAACGTTATGAAAAATGTATTTAGTATGTTCCGTTAAAAATTCTTCAAATCTTGTATTTAATCTTTGAATGTTTTATCTTAATTTTCATGAATCGAATTGTATTTTTAATTGTTCTTATCCTAATATTTCAATGCTCCCTGATGGGGCAAGAGGATAATTCAACTCAAGAAAAATCTAACCTTTCCTATAATTTTGGAGTTCATTTCATTTCCAATGTACCTTTAAACCAATTGAATGAAAACATGAGTTTGGGTTGGGGTTTAGGACTTGTGGGAATTATAGATCCTGAAGAAATTCCTGTACAATTTGGGTTCGATGCAGGTTTATTTTGGCATGATCATGTCAGTACGAGTCTTTGGGTTTATAATGGATTTTATGATGAAGAATTTAATTATTCAACCACCAGTAATATTTTTACGGGAGATATTTTTATTCGATATCAACATGATTTTAATTTTAAAATCCGCCCTTATGTAGATGGACTTTTGGGATTTAATCGACTAGCCACTTGGACTCGTTTAACTTCTTCATTTGATAGTGAAGTAGATGAAAATTCCTCTTATTATAATAATCTTGAAACGACAAAAAGAGAAGCTGGAGATTGGACATATGCTTTTGGGGGTAGAATTGGAATGCAAATTATATTAACTAATCGTGATAAAGAAAAAAATCAAATTATTTTTGACGCGAATATTGGGTATAGAAAAGGAGGATTTGCTACTTATTTAGTAGAAAAAGAAGATTATATAATTTATGATAGTCCTGTTGAAGCCTTTGAAGAAAAACAATCTTCAACTGATTTATTATCCGTTCGAGCTGGAATTCTTTTTCATTTTTAATTTGATCATTTCTTTATTCTATAACAACTTCTCCCCAAGGCAACCTATTTTTTAAATCTTTAGTATTGCTTCTTCCTTTTTCTATTAAACCAGAATGTGCATCATAGATTTCCCAATCTAAATTTTGAGTAAAAAATGAAGGAGATTCTACCCGAATTAATCTTAATTCTCCCTCTTTAAATTGACATCTTTTTTGTACAGAATCTAATAATTGTTCATTGTGTAAATGTCCATCCCCAAAATTCCAACCTAATATTTCTCCTGCTATAAATTCACCATCCATCCAAGTATAATCATTAATATTTTCCACGGTCTTCGGAATTAATTGATGAATTAAACGACCTGGCAAATGCATCATTCTAAATGCAATAACTTTAGTTAATGCAGCTTCTGCAATTTCGGTTTCATAAATTTTTTCTAATTGTGTCATTAATGCTGGAGAAGTCTTTGTAATATTTTCATCAATCTTTTTTAAAGCATCCCCTTTAAATAACCAAACGCTGTATCCCCAGGTACCTGCATAATATCTCATGGATAATAAAAATGAAATATACTTCGGATATAAATGTCCTAATATTGGTAAAATAAATAAACTAATACTCAAGGTTAATATTAAAATAGGATGAGTAATTTCCCAGACAAAAACATCTATATGATAACCAAATAAAACCCAGCCTCCATAAACCATGATCACATTCCATTCCATGGGTACGCCCATTGGGAAATTCATGAAAATAAAAAAGTGAAAAAGCGACATGATGACTAAAGCAACAAATACAATTTCAGATGAAAAGGAAAAAATTAATAACAAAATAGGCATTGAAAATTCTACAATTGTTCCAAAGTGAGCAATATAATTAGCCCTTTTACTAGGACGTAAATCATTTGGAAATGAATGAAATAATTTCTTTTTCATCCCTTCGAAAATTGAAAACTGAAACACAGGACTATTGCAAATCATGACACTAATAACAGAAGTAAAATTGAGCGTTAATTTTGAAAAGGCTGCCCAAAACCAAATCCCAAACCACATCATTTTTAATCCCATTAAAGACTCTAAAGGAAATAATAAACAAATAAGTATAGGAAAATAAATATCAGCTCTCGCCGCTAAAAATATTGTCCGATCTAATATTCCTAGAATAGGTATTAATAATATAAATACTAATAATAAATAAGTATTTATTTCTGAAGAAAAACAAATTAAAAAACCTAAAATAATAAATACTCCATACAATAATACATCCAATATATTTCTCCTGTCATTTCCAATAAAAGGTAGATTTCGAAAGAAGGGATGTTTAATGGTATTTAAACGTAAAAAATAAGTCATACCTCCAAAAGGTGGCACATACCTTCCCGTTAAAGGACCAGATCCTCCTCCCAAACCAATCACTTCGAATAAAGTTGTCCAAACAATAGCTTTTCCTAAAGCCTCTAAAGAAAAAAACCAATCATGTATTTCAAAAATTGAACCCAATGAACTCGAATAAGAACAGAAATAAAACCAAAGTCCAATGTATATTAATATTTTAATCACATAAAATCCTAACACAGATACTGGAGCGCCAAAACCATCTAATGCCCAAGCTTTACATATCATTTTAGCTCTTTCCCGAAATGGTTTCTTTTTCCATTCCTGAAAATTATAAGGTAAAGATTTAGGTGCTAAGAATTTTTGTAAAAGCATGTATTAAATTGTAGCAGTTATAGACCAATTTAATACAATTTTAGATTATTAATAAATTCTTTTGCAATTCGGTAGGATAAAAGCCTGTTTTCTTTTTAATAAAATTTGAAAAATTGGCTTGAGATTCGAAATTTAATTCATAACCAATTTCTTTTAAAGAAAGATCTTTAGATGAAACCATCATTCTTTTTACTTCTAATAACATACGATCATGAATGACATGCAAAGGCGTTTTTCCTAAATGTTTTTTTGTGAGTGTATTTAATCTTTTTGAAGAAATATGCAATGCTGTTGTATAATCAGAAACTGAAGACCATTCTTTAAATTTGGATTCTAATAATGTAATAAAAGATAAAAAATCAGAATCCTGTTCATTTTTTATTTCCGATTTTCCAAAAAGTTTTAATAAAATAATTTTTAGAAAATCGGAAATAATTTCTTTTTTAAAAACAGTTGTATTATGTTCTATTTCTTTTTTTATTTGATGAACTAATTGCAAACATTCATCAAACAATATTTCGTTCTCAATAAATTGCCCATAGCTTAAAATATTCCAAGGAATATTTTTATTCATTAATAATTCATTGCTAAATTGAATTAAAACCCCATTGGCTTTTTCATTTCTTTTCATTAAATGAATTTGACCTGGACAAACTAAATAAATACCTTTACTTTTTATTTCATAGTTAATAAAATCTATTAATTGTTCTCCTCCACCCGTTTCAAAAAACATTAATTCAAAATAATGATGGCGGTGTGGTTCTGTATAATCATAATGATTTTTATGGTCTACAGGAACAATATTAATTTTAGTATTTCCTTGAAATAAATAATATGAAGGTATCGACGAATCCATTTTTATTCATCTCGATACACTATAAATTCACCCGTAAATGTGTTTGTAACCGTTTCATCATTAGGTGACACAAGCGTTCCAGAAAATTCACCTATAATTTTATCTCCAACTTCTCCCCACTGGTGTATCGTCGCAGCCATTTCACCATCGCAAGAATATGATGTACAACTGGTATAAATCATTTCAAATTCATTATTTAATGAATAATCTAATAAATTAAAAGATAGTTGTTCCGTTGTATATTCTCCTACTGATGGATTAATAACATCATACATAAAATGTGTATACGTACCTTCTTCTGGCCAAAGACTAATATTTAATTCTTCTTCTCCTTGTGCATTTTCATTGACCGTAATATTAAAGAATTCATCTGATAAATAAACCCGTTCTAATCCATCAAAATTAATTAATACGTATTCATCTTCTTCTAAAGAAGGTTCAAATTCTGTGATCGTATTTTCGTTACAGGCATTTAATAAAACCGATAATAAAAATAACATTACTAATTTTAAATTTTTCATAATTATCAATTTTATTGGCGAGTATATATTTCATTAATCGTTACAACCTCATCTTCATCATAGTCTTCTAAATTCCACAAATAATCCGTTTCTGTTATTTGCATTTCTAATTCTATTGTATTCGCATCAACAGAAATTATGGTGCAATTCCAGGGGTTTAAAAATTCATCCGTAGGCGTAAAAACAAGTTGATTTAAGTTTAAATCCCAAGAACCTGTTACATAAGTTCTATAATATTCATTGCCTTCTCGGATAGATAAAACATGTGAAGTACTCACATTAGGATCAATTACATTATTGACTCGTACTTCTGTCAAATCATAATTTCCCAAAATATCTGATTCTTCAACCGTTAACGTTTCTATTTCTTCTGTAGAAGAGCTACAAGAAATCAAGAAGAATAAACAAAAGCTTCCTATAAATAATATTAAATTTTTCATATCAATATTTTTCTTGGTTATAAAATACATATCATTACGTTTAAATGATAATAAAACCAATATAAATAGATCTAAAAGCCATTTAGATACTCATATTTTCCAATTAGTTGTGAATTTAGGCCTTTAATAGCCATTCGTCAGATAATATACATAAAATTTAGGTGGAATAAAAAGACAATTATGAAGAATATCATCTTACATTATACTATAATTACTATTATCTTTATCAAATAAAAACTAAAATCAATTGGAAATACTTTTTGGAATTTTTGTTGGAATTCTTTGGATACTAATGGTCAACTTTTTAAGATCATTAACGACACTTTTTCATGAATTAGGACATGCACTTCCTTCATTACTTTTTACCAATGGCCCCGTAAATGTTTACATCGGGACTTACGGATCAACTAAGAATACCCTGCATTTGCCTTTAGGGCGATTGAGTATATTTTTTAGATTTAATTTTTTCAATTGGAATTTAGGCATGTGTTCTCATCAAAGAGGGACTACTTTAATACAAGAAATCATTATTGTATTAGGAGGCCCAATCGCTAGTTTATTGATTGCAATTCCCTTATTTATTACTATGATCAAACATGCCGATAGTGAACTGACATTATATATAATAATGGCTTTTGTGATCTCAGCATTTATTGATTTTTTTGTAAATATTATTCCGAGCAATAAAGCTTTGAGCTCTGAAGGAGGTCGCCCCATTTATAATGATGGTTATACTTTACTATTATTATTTTCAAGATTCTCGTACCCCAGTGAATATTATGATTTAGAACGAGAATGGTTTGACGGAAATAAAAATGCTTTTTTTAAAAAAGGAGAAGAAATTCTAGAAAAAGGAAAAGCCCATAAATCCATTTATGACATATTAATAGATGCCTCTATAGAAGATGAAGAATGGAATGATGCCATATATTTATATAAAGAAAAGAGCAAACATTATCCTTTAAAACAAAATGATTTTTTAGCCATTGGTCGATTTCATCAAAAGCTGCATAATCATAATGTAGCGATAGAATTTATTAATAAGTATTTATATTTCCATTACGATGATCCCGTTGCTTTATCAGATCGAGCTGCTTCAAATATTGAATTGCGATTATATAAAGATGCTTTACGTGATTTAGACATGGCTATAGATAGTTATCCAAATATTGTAACTCCATATATTTACAGAGGCTTAGCTTATACTAAAATGAGAAAATTTGATTTAGCTCGTAATGATTTATTTAAGGCATTAGATTTACACGAAAATCATCCAGTATTGCTCCAACATTTAGGTATTTTTCATGATGCTATGAATGAGCATTTAAAAGCCCAAGAATTTTATAATAAAGCGGAAGAATTAAAAAAGAAGCCTAAATTTTAATATAAGCCAACAAAAAAAGTCTCCTCTATATATAAAATACCTTACTTTCTAATTCTTAAAACAATATCATTTAATCAAATGATAATCAATTATTTAAATTTCTTTTTCTTCCGCATAGAGAATAAATACCGTAAATAATTTCCGAAACCTTGGAGGAAATTTAGGGGTTTATGAACGGTTTTCGACCATAGGAAGAAAAATGCCTTGGAAAAAGCGCACTTTTTTGCTTCGTTTTTTATGCGAGTAAAAAATGAAGAGAAGTGTAATTAAACCTTCGAAGATTAATATTTTTCAAAAATTTTAAGCCTCCTGTCCTATTATTCAAAGCTCATTCGTCTTCAAAGTGTAACAATTAATTTATTAATAATTAAAACACTTGTAAGATGTCAAATATATTTAATCCAGTATTCGTTCAAGAATTCAAAGAAAGAAAGAATCAATCAATTAAATGAAAATTCAAAAGCGCAATGGGGTAAGATGAATCTTTTCGAAATGTTGAAACATTGTACCGAAAATGAATTAATGATGATTCGAGAGAAAGATTATAAGCGTAGATTTATTGGAAGACTTTTTGGAAAATCTGTACTTAAATCAATTGTAAAAGATGAAAATGATTTAAAAAAGAATACCCCTACTCATCCCAAATTAATATTTAAAGGAAATGGAGATATTGAAAAATTAAAAGAATTTTGGATTTCTATCATTGAAAAATACCCTACAAAAAAAGCAAAAGAATTTGAAAACTTCATCCATCCTTTTTTTGGTAAAATGACAAAAGATGAAATCGGAATTTTTGCTTATAAACACATCGATCATCATTTAAGACAATTTGGAGTTTAAATTAAAACATAAAAAAAGACCCGCCAAATTGGCGGGTCTTTCACACTAGTTCCCGTAGTGTGTTGGTTTTTTCGTTTGTTGTATTTTTTAACAACTATGCTTATGCTCCTTCCTCCATGGCAGCAGCTCCACCCACAATTTCCGAAAGTTCTTTCGTAATTGCTTCCTGACGAGCTTTGTTGTAAGAAATTTTTAATTCCTTCAACAACTCTTCTGCATTTTCAGTCGCATTATCCATTGCCGTCATACGAGCACCATGTTCTGATGCATGCGTATCTAACAAGTACTTATGGAACGTAATTTTTAATATACTCGGAATTAAATGTTCCAATAAAGAATTCTTGTCTGGCTCAAAAATATAATCAGCGTTTGTTTTAGTATCCTCACCTTCTGCTTCTATTTTAGCAACTGGTAAAAATTGTTCTGTTACAGGTTCTTGAACTACTGCATTTTGGAAACGACCATAAGAAACAGAAATAGAATCATAATTTCCGATTGAGAAACCTTCCATTATTTTTTCTGAAACTTGCGATACATTGGTAAAGCTTAAATCTTCAAAAAGATTCGTGTAATCAGAAATCATTTTTTCTTCTGAATACCGCTTTCTAAAGAAATCATTTGCTTTCTTTCCGATACATAAAATCTTCAAATTTCCTTTGGCATCTACATCAGCATACTTTTCTTTAATTGTTGCTAATGCAGCCTTGATTACATTGTTATTGAAAGCACCGCATAATCCACGATTAGAAGTAACGACTACCATTAAAGCAGAATTCACTTCTCTTTCAATACCAAAAGAAGAATTCACATCACTTCCTACATTAGAAAGGATGTTTTTCAACATATCATTTAACTTATTAGAATAAGGACGCATTTGCGTAATCGCACCTTGCGCTCTTCTCAACTTGGCAGCCGAAACCATTTTCATGGCTTTCGTAATCTGCTGTGTTGATTTTACAGAACTAATTCGTTCCCTTACTTCTTTTAAATTTGCCATATCTTATTACAGTTATCAGTGAACAATGAACAGTTAACAGTGAAAAAAACTGTTCACTGTTAACTGTTAACTGATTATTGTTAAGAGAATTGTTTCGCTACATCTTTTGCTATTTCAGCAGTAGCTTTTTGATCTTCTTTATCCCATTTTCCTGAAGCGAAACTTGCCATAACATCTGGCTTTAATTGCTTCATTTTTAATAAGAATAATTCTTCAAATTCTTTTACTTTATTTTCTGGTACAGAACGTAAAAGGTTATTCGTTCCACAATAGATGATCGCAATTTGCTCCTCAACTCTTAATGGAGAATATTGACCTTGCTTTAAGATCTCCACGTTTCTTGAACCTTTATCTAGAACTAACTTTGTAGCAGCATCTAAATCTGAACCGAATTTAGAGAACGCTTCTAACTCACGATATTGAGCTTGATCCAATTTCAAAGTACCTGATACTTTTTTCATGGACTTAATTTGAGCGTTACCTCCTACCCTTGATACAGAGATACCTACGTTAATCGCTGGACGTACACCTGCGTTAAATAAGTTAGACTCTAAGAATATCTGACCATCTGTAATCGAAATTACATTGGTTGGAATATATGCAGATACATCACCTGCTTGTGTTTCAATAATTGGAAGAGCCGTTAATGATCCTCCTCCTTTAACAATTCCTGCAGATTTTAATGATTCTGGTAAATCATTCATATCATTAGCAATCGCATCATTGTTTACTACTTTTGCAGCACGCTCTAATAAACGAGAGTGTAAGTAGAATACATCACCTGGGTAAGCCTCACGACCTGGAGGACGACGTAATAATAAAGATACCTCACGGTATGCAACCGCTTGCTTTGATAAATCATCATATACAATTAATGCAGGTCTTCCCGTATCACGGAAAAACTCTCCAATCGCTGCACCAGAGAATGGAGCATAGAATTGTAATGGTGCTGGATCAGATGCAGAAGCAGTAACGATTACTGTGTAATCCATTGCTCCATTTGCTTCTAAAGTACGAGCAATACCCGCAACTGTAGACGCTTTTTGTCCAGATGCTACATATATACAGAAAACAGGTTCCCCTTTTTCGTAAAATTCTTTTTGATTAATAATGGTATCAATCGCAATGGCAGTTTTACCCGTTTGACGATCACCAATAATCAACTCACGTTGTCCTCTACCAATTGGAATCATAGAGTCAATCGCTTTGATACCAGTTTGTAAAGGCTCAGCAACAGGTTCTCTGAAGATCACACCAGGCGCTTTACGCTCAATTGGCATTTCATACATTTGACCTGTAATAGGACCTTTTCCATCAATCGGTTGTCCTAAAGTATTTACTACACGTCCAACCATACCTTCTCCTACTTTAATAGAAGCGATACGCCCAGTACGTTTTACTGTAGATCCTTCACGGATTCCATCAGGAGATCCCATTAATACAACACCTACGTTGTCTTCCTCAAGGTTCAAAACGATAGCTTGAACGCCATTGCTGAATTCTACTAATTCACCAGCCTTAGCATTATTCAAACCATAAACACGTGCAATACCATCACCTACTTGTAATACAGTTCCTACTTCTTCTAATTCAGTAGCTGTATTGAAACCAGTAAGTTGCTGTTTTAATATCGCACTTATTTCATCAGGTTTTACATCAACCATTTTCCGAGTAT
>JAHDFV010000423.1 GCA_020627985.1 Saprospiraceae bacterium | reverse complement strand
GTTAAGTGCCTATCATTTAACAAGAGCTATTTTGCCTTCTATGAAAAAAAATAAATCAGGACACATCTTTAATATTTGTTCTATTGCAAGTAAAGTGGCATATCCCAATGGAGGTTCTTATTCGATTTCTAAATTTGCATTATTAGGATTTTCAAAAGTGTTGCGTGAAGAAATGAAACCCTACGGAATTAGAGTCACATCTATTCTACCTGGAGCAACATGGTCTAACTCTTGGTCAGGTGTTGATTTACCAAAATCAAGACTAATGCAGGCTTCTGATGTAGCAAAAATTGTAAAATCAGCCTACGATTTAAGTGATGCCGCAGTATTGGAAGATGTTGTCTTAAGACCACAATTAGGAGATTTATAAAAATGATTCATTGGAACTCTTTTTTGTCGAATTTGGTTGAATCATTTGTAGAACTAAAATAAATGTCTAAACATTTTTATTATGAAAAAGATCACCTACTATGAAGTTGTACAAGTGGTCAATACACCACTTCTTTGCTTCTCTAACCACAGGGGCTAAACTAGCATTCCTGTGCCTCTGTATAATCCAGTTTTAAATATTGTTTTTCCATCTGATGTTTTATTTTTGTAAATATAAATAAAGCTAGATGCTAGACAGATGTTTATTAGACTAATCTATAGATTAGTATTCTATTATTGTATATTATGAAAAAGAAAATAATTCGCCAACTCCGTAATATTGGTATTGCGGCACATATTGATGCAGGTAAAACAACATTAACCGAAAGGATTTTGTATTATGCAGGTAAAATTCATAAAATAGGAGAAACGCATACAGGCAATTCTGAATTAGATACATCTAAAGATGAAAAAGCCAAAGGAATTACCATTAATGCTGCGGCAACTCAAATTCAATGGCAAGATTATACCATTAATATTATAGATACTCCAGGACATGTTGATTTTACAATTGAAGTAGAACGAGCATTAAGAGTATTAGATGGAATGGTGGCCCTTTTTGATGCTGTTGCAGGAGTTGAACCTCAATCTGAAACAGTTTGGAAACAAGCCAATCGTTATCATGTTCCTAGAATAGCATTTGTCAATAAAATGGATCGCATGGGAGCTGATTTTGAAAATGTAGTTCAGCAAATTGATGACAGATTGAAAACTAAAGCCGTTCCTTTGCAATTGCCTATTGGAGCAGAAGAAAATTTTAGAGGAATAATTGATTTAATTACCATGAAAGCATGGATATGGAATGATGCTGAAAATCATCAATACCAAATAGTCGATATTCCTTCAGAATTATATGAAAAAGCTTTAGAAGCAAGACTTTTAATGCTAGAATCTATTGCAGAATTTGATTTTAATTTCCTTGAAAAGTATTTTAATGATTTGGAGAATATCCAAGCAGAAGAAATACAAAGGGTGATTCGAAAAGCAACAATGGAACAAGCAATTGTTCCTGTATTATGTGGTACAGCATATAAAAATAAAGGCGTTCAACCTTTGTTAAATGCTATAACAGCTTATTTGCCATCACCTGAAGATACTTCAATGATCAAAGGAATAGAAGCTGAAACAGAAGAAGAAATCAATATTTCAACTTCAGAAGAAGCTCCTTTTATGGCTTTGGCATTTAAAGTAATTGTAGATCGTCAAAATAGGAAATTAACTTTCATCAGAATTTATTCTGGCGTTGTAGAAGCAGGGAATAGTATTAAAAATATGAGAATTCAAAAAAAGCAAAGAATTTCTCATTTATACTTAGTTCATGCAAATAAAATGGAAAGTATTCCTAAAGCAAAAGCAGGGGATATTATAGCTATTTCTGGAATAAAAGATATTCGTACAGGTGATACTTTGTCTGATGTGAAGATGAATATTGTTTTAGAAAATTTATATATTCCTGAACCTGTAATTGGTATTGCTATTGAACCCAAATTTGTAAAAGATTTGGATAAATTAGGAATCGCCTTACATAAATTAATGGAAGAAGATCCAACATTCAAGGTTAAAGTAAATCATGAAACGGGACAAACTATTATTTATGGAATGGGAGAACTTCATCTTGAAATTATTATGAATCGTTTAAAAGATGATTTTAATATTGATTGTAATGTAGGAACTCCTTTGGTTTCTTATAGAGAGCAATTAACAACAAGTATTCAAAAAAGAGAACGCTTGAAAAAGTTTTCTGGAGGTCCTGGTTTATTTGCTGAAATTGAAATAGAAATAGGTCCAGCAGATGATGAATTTTTGCAAAGTGATGCATTTAAGAATGGTGAAAAAAAGATTCAATTTATAAATGAAATTACAGGAGGAGTAATTCCTAAAGAATATATTCCTAGTGTAGAAAAAGGATTTTTACAATGTATGGATAATGGCATTTTAGCTTCTTATCCATTGCAACATCTAAAAGTAAGATTATTAGATGGTAAAACACATCCTGTTGAATCTAATGCTTTAGCTTTTGAATTAGTCGCTAAAGAAGCATTTAAAAATATGGCACCTTTAGCTGAACCTCAATTATTAGAACCTACCATGAAGGTAGAAGTCATGTGTAATGAAGATAATTTAGGAAGCATTATTGGCGATTTAAATCGAAGAAGAGCCATTATTCAAGGACAAGAATTAATGCATGATAATATAGTTCTCAAAGCTTTGGTTCCTTTGTCTGAAATGTTTGGATATGTAGCACACCTAAGAGCTTTAAGCTCATGTAAAGCAACATT
>JAHDFV010000422.1 GCA_020627985.1 Saprospiraceae bacterium | reverse complement strand
ATCATTATATTACCCAACATAATGGGATACAACATGTTTATCTACAACAGAGAATAGAAGATATTCCAGTAGAAAACGCTATTTCTAATATTAATCTTTTACCCTCAGGAGAAATTATAAATGTGAATAACAGATTTATTCATTATGATGAAAATAAAATCATTAAGTCGCCTGTGATATCATCTAGAAAAGCACTGCAAATTAGTCTAAATAGACTATCAATTTCTTCTAGTGATTTTCCAATATTATTAGAAAATAAAAATGATAAAATCAGTACCAGTGTATATAGCAGATTGCCTCATTCAGAACAAGATATAAAATGCCATTTAACTTATTATGATCTAGGCAAAAATGGTTTACAATTAACTTGGAAAGTAATAATAGAAACTCATTATGATGCTTTTCATGTTTGGTGTTTTTATATAAATGCCCAAAATGGAGAAATTATTGATCAGCAAGATCGAGTTTTACATTGTTCATTTGAAAATCATAATCAACAGAAACACCATCATTGTAATAATCACTCAAAAGAAGCTCCAAGAGACTCGTGTTCAAATTTTTGCTCCCGATTCATATTTAGCTTATCCGCTTCGAGTAGAAAGTCCGAATCATGGGTTTAAAGAAGTTTTAATTAATCCCGCTAATTTAATTGCATCTCCTTTTGGTTGGCATGATGATAATGGAGTTGAAGGAGCTGAATACACTATAACAAGAGGTAATAATGTATTAGCTCAAGAAGATATAAATGGTGATAATGGTTCTGGTTTTAGACCAGATGGCGGTATAGCATTAGATTTCTTATTTACCGAAAATTTAGATTTGCCTCCAGCTGAAGATACGATCGTTCAAAACCTGAGTGCTTCAATTACGAATTTATTTGTTTGGAATAATTTCATGCATGATGTTTGGTACAACTATGGATTTGATGAGGCAAGTGGAAATTATCAATTTAATAATTATGGGAATGGAGGATTAGGAGGAGATTATGTTTTGGCGGATGCCCAAGACGGGAATGGAGAAAACAATGCCAATTTTTTCCCTGCCAATGATGGTCAAAGTGGTCGTATGCAAATGTTCATGTGGACGGATCTTGCAGCAGAAATCACATTCAATGTCAATGCTCCAACAGCAATTGCTGGTTCATATTCTGCTAGATCAGCTAATTTTGGCGCATTAAATTATGATTTGACTGCTGAACTAACCCTTATAAACGATGGTTCTGAAGAACCGACTCAAGGATGTGATGATACTTTTGGAAACCCTCCTTTAGATGATAAAATTGTTTTAATAGATCGAGGCGGGTGCCAATTTGGTACTAAAGCTTTTTATGCACAAAGTGCTGGAGCTGCTGGTGTAATTCTATGTAATAATGAACCTGGAACTAATGTTTATGTTGCTCCTGGAGAAAATGGCTTCATTGTAGATATTCCAGTAGTACTTTTAAGTCAAGGAGATTGTGATCTATTGAAAATGCAATTGAACGATGCAGAAGTAACCATTACCGGATTTTCGAACGAACAACCTAAAAACGGTTCTTTTGATAATTTAATTATTGCACATGAATATGGACATGGTATATCAAATCGATTATCAGGTGGTCCTAGTAGTGGAGGTTGTTTGACAAATGCAGAACAACCAGGTGAAGGATGGTCTGATCTTTTTGGATTAATCATGACACAAAAGTTATCAGATGATAGAAATACAGTGAGAGGAATTGGTACCTACGCAACTTCGGCACCTTTGACGGATAAAGGAATAAGACGTTTTCCCTACTCCACTGATATGAATATTAATCCATTGACTTATGATGATATAAAAAATGAATTTACGGTACATGGTGTAGGAACAATTATGGCGACTACTTTATGGGATTTATATTGGGATTTAATTGATGTTCATGGTTTTGATCCAGATCTCTACAATGGTTCAGGAGGAAATAATCTTTTTATGCAATTGGTTTTGGATGGAATAAAATTACAACCTTGTGGACCTGGTTTCGTAGATGTTAGAGATGCCATTTTACTTGCAGATGAAATTAATAATAACGGAGAAAATATTTGTACCATTTGGAATACATTTGCTAGAAGAGGATTAGGATACAGTGCAGATCAAGGAAGTCCCAATCTTTTAACGGATGGTTCAGAAGCGTTTGACTTACCACCAGATGTAGAAGGATTGTTTGTTGAAAAAACGAGTAATACCTTAGATGTAGATGCTAATGATATCGTCACTTATACTTTGAGTTTTGAAAATAAATGTAATGATTTAACGGATATAAATATCTCAGATATTTTACCAGAAAATGCTTCTATAGTTAATGGTTCAATTTCTGATGGAGGGATTGAAAATAATGGAACAATTACATGGTCTAATATAGCAACATTGACAAAAGGAAATTCCTTCGAATATTCTTATCAAACTTCGATTAATTCTAATGTAGAATTTGAAGTTTCAGATATATTTTCGGATGATATAGAAAATGGAAATTCAAATTGGCAAACATCTAATATTCTAAATTTAAGTTCGTGGACGATCGTCAATGATGAAGGTTCAAATCGATGGTTTGCTGAAGAATTAGAATCTGACCCTCAACGGTCAGAAAATCAATATCTAGTTTTAAATCCTATTCAATTAAATGGAATTACTGATTTATATTTCACACATAAATATGATACTGAATTAAATTGGGATGGAGGAAAAGTAGAAATTTCTATTGATA
>JAHDFV010000421.1 GCA_020627985.1 Saprospiraceae bacterium | reverse complement strand
CCTGCACCTGTCTGATCTCTCAATTTTTTTACAAACCCATCAAACTCATTTCGAGCTTTTATTTTAATTTCCTCAAGACTTAAATCGGTTTCATTGGATTGAAAAGCATTGTTTTCTGCCGTTTCTGCATTAAACCCAAAATTAGCTGGGCGAACCATCATGATATGTGGAGTAGTTTGTGATTTCATGCTTTCCTTTTATTATTCTGATATTTTTGCAACAATAGCAATTTTATCATTATTAACAGCAATTCTGGTGATTTCTTTATTACCAATAATATGACCTATGCGCGTAATAGATACCCATTCATTTCCAGCTTCAGGTTCTAAACGATAAAGACTTCCTTCGTATCCACAAATTAATCTGCCGTCAGGAAGAATATCAAAATCTTTATTTTGAGGTAAAGTTTGTGCAAGAACTACGGTTTGATCTGTTTGTATATTCCTTGATTTTAATTGCCAAGAATTATCAGAAACTTTATGTACATATACTAAATTACCTTTCGGTGATTTTTTAATACAACGACCTACATTAAATGAAACATGACGCACATCACCTGTTCTGATATCACCAATAACCAATTCATGCCCTTCTTTTTCATCTACCAAAAATAAAGCAACTTCATTATCATTTAACCAACAATGGTATCCTACATTCGTAATTTGTGGAAACAAAGCATCTCCATAATCCTGTTGATCTAATGGTAATCTCCACAATTGTTGTACTCCAGTATCAAATTGACGAATGACAGAAAAATTTTCACCATCGGGACAAGGTGTGGGAGAGTATTCATTCGATCGAGAGCGTGTCACTTTACTCTTGTATTTATTTTTAAGATCTAATGCAAAAATATCTGTTTGTGTTTTAACAAAAGCTCTTGAGGATTGTGTGATATATAATTTATCTCGAATAAAAGAAGGTTGATTACTATATCCAGTTTTATTATCGTAGGTTAATAGTTTTGTATTGGATAACTTAAATTTTTCATCTTCTTCATAATCAAAGACATAAATTTGAGTATTGGGTAATTGACCCATAATATTGAATCCTAGTAACAACAGAATACAACCTAATATAAATTTTTTCATCTTTCTGAACTTTGATTTTATAGATGGTTCGTTCATAATTTCATGCAAATATATAGATATAACTTTCTGAAAGTCTCTATTTTTTTGAATTGTAACCGATTTGAATCAATTTCTAGCTTGTTTAATAAGATTTGACATGTATTAAGCATCAATTTTGTGACTAAAATTGACATTTTTTATGATCTTTGTAGAAATTCCGTAATACCAATTAATCGCCATGAGCAAAAGGAAAGACAAACGAAATAAATCTTCTAAAAAACAAGCCGCTTTAGCCATACAAAAAGTAAAGGCTAAAAAAGTGATTGTCAAGGAAGATATTGAAATTGAGGATGAGAAAATGCCCGATCATTCCGACTTGTCTTTTATCGATAAAATAAAATCTTATTTCAGTTGGTTTTTTACTACGCCTTTAAACGATTTTAAAGAAAAGAATGAAAAGTATCCTCGTTCAATTTATCGCTTAATCTATTCTGTTTCAGCTGTCTTAATTTTCATCATCATGATTTTCTTGGGTCTAAATTCAGGAATCAATGGGGATGATTCATATCAACATGATTATTCAGAAAAATTATTGAATTTTTATTCCTCAATGGGGAAAGATACTTCTGCTTTATTAGTAGAAAAAGGTCAAATGCATTTCTACGGGGGATTCTTTGATATAACGACTGGTGTCGCCAATAAAATTTTAGGCAATGATGTAAATGATCATGCTTATAATGGAGTACGTCATATTTTTAATGTTCTTTTTGGATTTTGGGCTATGATATTCGTAAGTCTAATTTTAAAACAATTAGCAGGATGGAAAGGAGCAGTTTTAGGGCTACTCTTTATGTTTCTATCGCCCAGATTTTTAGGGCATTCCCTCATGAATCCTAAAGATATTCCATTTGCGGCAGGTTATATCATGTCCATATATTTTATGCTGAAATTATTAAACAGCATGCCTAAACCCAAATGGTCAACGGTCTTAGGATTAGGTGTAGGGATGGGAATTGCTTTAAGTACAAGAGCCGGTGGTGTTTTATTATTTGCTTACTTAGGATTATTTGCTTTAATGAGTTTAATTATTCGCCAAGGTTTATCAGGTATTTTCTCTGATATGAAAACCATTGGCGCTTATGCTAAATATTGTGGAGCAAGTGCTTTATTAGGATTATTCGTAGGTGTTTTATTTTGGCCTTATGCCCTAGTTAATCCATTTGAACACATTACAAAAGCTTTGACTGAATTTTCAAAATTAAGTATTCATATCACTGTTTTATTTGATGGTATGAATATCAAATCAAATGATATACCTTGGCATTATCCCGTGACTTGGATTGCTAAAACTGTTCCGATTTTTACATTAATTGGATTTCCGTTAAGCTTATTTTTCATTCCTAAATTTTTAAAGAAAAGCAAAAGCAAAAAGCTTATTCTTTTTGCTACTTATTTCGCTGCAATTTTTCCAATAGCCTACATCATTTATAAAGATTCTAATATGCATGATGGTTGGAGGCACTTAACTTTTGTTTATGCTCCTATGGTGGTCATTGCAACCATGTTTTGGTTGGAATTAGAAAAAATGTTCAAGGATAATAAATCGGTAAAAATTGGAATATATGCTGTGCTGGCATTATTGATGTTGGAAGCAG
>JAHDFV010000052.1:1561-17214 GCA_020627985.1 Saprospiraceae bacterium | reverse complement strand
AAAATACCACCTAAAGGATAAGATGCTCCTGCTTTAATAAAACCATTATAGGTTTCAGGAGGAGGAGGAGCATCCATAGCTAATGGTTTAATACTTGGTGCATCATATTTTAAATTTAATAATTTAGGTTCTACACTATAAAATAAAACTTGTCTTTGTGTATCAAGAGTTGGTAATGTTGGATACAAATTAATTTTATCTACATCTTCAAGTTGTGCATCAAAATCTTTTATCACCTGTAATTCATCAGATGGCAATGTATCTTGTTGTGCAAACAATGTTGTACAAAAGAATAAAATAAAAAAGAAAGAAAAATATATATTATAATTAAAAGTCATGGTCATTATTTTTAGAAAGTATAAAAGAAAAAAGAAACGTGTTATTCTGGAATGATTCTGGATTCTACACTTTCTAGTTCTGAAATTAAAGAAAGTTTTTCTTTTGCTTCACTAATAATTTCAGGATTGTTTTCACTTTTATAATTCTCTATTAATGTTTCTAAAGCTGCTCGAGCATTAAATAAATCTCCTTGTTCAAAAGATATATCAGATAAAAGTAATAACCCTTTTGCAACCCAACGCTCATAATTTTTGCTTGTCTTTAAATGAGACATGCAAAGTTTTCTGGCAATATTTAATTCTTGTTGTAAATAATAAATATAAGATATTTGATATCTTGATTCTGCTCCTTGAACATTACTTTCTCTGGCAGATTCTCTAAAATGTTCCAAGGCAATATTATAATCATCTAATTGCATAGCTGTTTTTGCTTTAAAAAAATGAGCCGTAGATTTCTGTGCTTCTGTTGCTTCATTATTTTGTAAAACTAAATCTGCCGAAGAATAAATACCATCTGTTAATCCAATTCTATAGGCACTTCTTAAAGCTCCTAAATCAGCATTTAATTTAGTGTCTGAATCTGAAGCTACTTTTGTTAGCGCTGCAAAATAATTATAAGATTTTTCAAAATTCTCTATATAATTATAACTAATGTTTGAAGCTTTTTTCAGAGATTTTTCATACCAATTACTATTTCCTTTTGAAATAACGAATTCATAATCAGGTAAGGCTTCATTGTATTTGTTTTGGATTAAATTACATTCCGCTCTATTAAAGTGTGCTTGAAGAATATATTTGCCTGTAGGATACTTATTGATATATTTAGTATATCCATTAATTGCGTTTGGATAATTGCTGGCTTCATATTGTAATTCCCCAGCTTTAAAAACTAGATTTTCTTTTGTGTCATCTGAAACTTTCTGTCCTAAAATTCTTTCTTTAAAATCAATAAAGCCTTCAGGATTATTTTGATCCACGTATATTTCTTGAATACTTTGTAAAGCTGTATTTAATTCACCTTCAGAAGGATTATTCGTACTAGCTGCTTCATAATATTTTAAAGCATTATCACTTTCATTTTGATTGTAATTAATTAAACCTAATAACAAATAACCTTTATTAATTAGATTAGATTTATCACTATATTTCGTTACTAAATCATATACAGCGACTTCAGCTTTATCATAATTACCTTCACTAAAATAAGTTTTGCCTAATAAATATAAAGCATCATCTGCATAAGTAGAATTAGGGTTTTCATTGATTAAAGTTTCAAGGGCAACTATCTGATCTATTTTATGTCCTTGTACTCCTAATATTCTCGCTTTTTGAAATAAAGCATAATCATTTCCTGAATATTTATATTCAATAGAAGTTTGATAATACTTAAGAGCTTTTTTATAATCGTTTTTATTAAAGTGACTATCACCCGTTCTCAAAATAGCATCTGGGAAAATTCTTTCTTTAATATCTTTACTGGTGATATTTCCCCAATTATCAATCATCCCATTTACAGCATTATCAAAATGAATTCCTGCGAATTGATAATTTTTTAATTTTAAATAATTATATCCAAGAATATAATCAGACATATAAACGGAAGATTCTTGAGGAAGATTTGGGTTGGTTTTAGCTAGGGCATTATATTGTAAAAATTTACTAGCACTTTCTTCATAATCTTTTTCAATGTGTGCCATTTCTCCTAATTGATAAACAGCTTGCGCTTTTAAATTATCATTGACAGAATTTTCAATAGATTGATTTAAATATTTTTTAGAATCTTCATAATTATTATCATTAAATAATTCAATTCCTTTTAGAAAAGATACTTTTTGATATGCTTCCGAAATGGATGGAGTTTTATTAGGCATATTACCCATTACTTCCATCGCTTTATCATAATCTTTAGTACTTAAAAATATTTTACTTAAAATTTGTTGTGATTCATTATAATTTTTTGAAGTAGAAGGAATATTTTTAAACGCAGCGATTGCTTCTCTGTCAAAACCTAAGTCATAAGATAATTTTCCGTATTGATAATTGGATTCTTTTTTAATTTCATCATCATATGGCAGTTTTGCTGCGCCAGCAAAAGCATTTTTAGCAGAATTTTTATCTCCTTTTTTTAAATAACTATTTGCAAGAATAAATAAAGAGTTTTGTCCCAATTCGCTTTTTACATTCTTTAATTCTTCAAAAGTTTGAATGGCTTTATCATAATTGCCTGTTTTATATCTTGTGTATGCTACTTGATATAAATCTTGCGCTCTAACTTCTTCAGCATCTGTTTCAAATTTTTCTAAATAAGGCAATGCTAAAGAATAATTATTTTGTTCAAAAAAAGCTTTACCTACAAGTTGATTTAATTCAGTAGTGTATTCTATTTTTTTATTGGATTGTAAAGCTGTTTTACCTACTCGAGTAACATTTGTATAATCACCTAGTGCAAAATATATTTGTGATTGGTAATAAGGAACAACTTGATCAAATTTGGATTCTCCTTTTGATTTTTCAAAATAGTTTAATGATTTTTCGTATTCACCTTTTTTAAAAGATAAAATACCTGAATAATAATTCGCTTTTTTAGAATAAATGTTTTCAGAAGAATTTATTTTATTAAAATTTACGGAAGCATTTATATCATCATTCCTAGTAAAATATGCGTAACCTCTTTTAAAAAATAAAGCAGATTTTTCTTCATTATTTAAATGCAAAGTATCAATCTTATTATAATTAGAAATGGCTTGCTGAAAAATTTTGGCATTAAAATAATATTCAGCTAATTCAAACAATGCTTCTTGTGTAATTTTTTCAGGAGCATATTTTTTTACAAAATTACTAAGTAATAATTCACCATCATCTGATTTAGAATAGATAGCAGCTTTTGCAATCATTAATTCTGCATACATTAATTTAGACTTGGGATGTATGGTAGAAATATTAAGCTCTTCAATGAATTCTTCTAGTACTTTTTTAGCATTTAAATAAAGTCCTTCTTCATAAAGAGAAGTTCCTTTTTGGTATAGTGAATTCGAATAATTAAACTCCTTTGTTTCTTGAGAAAATAAAGTAGATATAGAAACGATGAAAGAGAATATTAAAAATATATATTTCATTAAAATGGTTTTTAGACTTAGTTGTTTTAACTAATACACAAATTATGTAATATTATTGGAAAATGTAATGAATAACAATAAAAAAACCCTTGTAGCTTAACTACAAGGGTTTTTTAAAAGAATGAATATTTTATCAGCCGCCAAGGCTTAGAATTTTAATTTCCACTCTTTGATTTTTTCTTCTACCAGCTTTGCTACTGTTGGTGGCAACAGGTTGAGTTTTTCCATAACCTTTAAAAGTGATTCTATTTTCAGGAATTCCTTTTTTAATTAGATAGTCCGTGACAGCTTTTGCCCGTCTATTGGATAAATTATTACAATATTCATGTGGTGGTAAACCATTGGTGTGACCACCTATTTCAACCACAACTTTTCTATTTTCTTTTAAGAAATCATAGACTTCATTTAATACAGGATGCATACTTTTTTTGATATAAAATGTATCTGCATCAAAATTTAAATTTTCTATCCTAATGCTTTGACCTTCTTTAACCTTTGCAATATCCAAATTTTCAAGAATCTTATCCTCTTTTATTGGAGGCGGAGGAGGCGGAGGCGTTACAGCAATTATATCTGTTTGATTGGGTTTTGGTTGAATTTTAGGATCTTCTTCTTTAGGTTTAGGTTTAGAATCTGGTTTCGGATCTTGTTTCGGTTTAGGGGGTTTTACATTAACGTTATCATTAGAAGCAATTAATTGTGGTTCATTATCCATTATATCTTCTTCCCACTCGTCACATTTCCCAGTAGGAACAATAGCTGAAGCGTTGTCTAACAATAAATTACCATTATAAGGGAATAAAGTCGGTGTTTTATAAAATGCCTCAAACATGATAAATTTATAGGCTCTTTTAGGTTCTAAATGAAATTGAAATTCTTCCCATTCAGTTTTATCGACTAAATCACTTTCTGCTAATAATTCTCTTTTATCGCAATACCCGTTTCCTCCCCAAATTCTAAGCGTAACAGGTTTTATAAAATATTCATCTAGCATAGTAGTTCTACTTAAGCTAAAATATTTATCAGAATGAGTCATATATATTCTAAACTGATAGCAAGTACCTGGATCTAAAGGCTTCGAAAGACGTTGAGCGACACCTTCCCAAGTTTCATTGTCCCTTGTAACCATCCCTAAAAAAGTAAAGCCATCATACGGATCTTTTGTTACATTGAATTGACCAGGTTGTACATCTGGAGCGGATTCTCCTGGTTTACCACAATCATACCATCCTCTAGGAGGTCTACTGTGTCTTGGTAAATCTTCAAAAGAAGGGTTTGCTAAAACGATGGGTTCCATGTCTTGTCCTTGTATGGATAGGATCATGGCAAAGAAAGAAAATATGAATGCGATTTTAAATTTTCCCATACTTAGAATAGGCTGTTTAACAAAAAAACGAAAAATAATATTTATGTAGTATAAGATGTATAAATAAATAGAAAAGTTGTAAATATGGTTGGTTATTGATCCTATTTTAACATGACCTTAAATATTAATAGTTTATCATTCATTAATATCATCTTTTTTTACGGTTTGTAGGATGGGTTTTACTTTAGACAATTTAGGTTGAATTTTGCAATTTTCTATAGGTTGTAATGAGGATGCATTATCAATCAAAATATGTCCATTATAAGGTTGAAGAGAAGGTGTTTTAAAATATGCCTCTAAAAATAAATAACTATAATCTTTGTTTGGAAGGAATTCAAACTCATATTTTTTCCAATCTTCATGATCTATTAGATTACTTTCAGCTAATAATTGTTCTTGTTTCATAAAGTCATTTCCTGCCCATATTCTAAGTTTGACTGGTTCTGTGAAGAATACAGTATTTAGCGTTTCTGCACTTATGGAATAGAAACCATTTGACATAGATAAATGAATACTAAATGAATAGCATACATTTTTTTTCATAGGATTTTCCAATTTTTGAGAAACTACTTCCCAACTGTCATTATCTCGAACAGCTAATCCTAAATATGTAGAATCTTTTTGCGGTGGAATTTCAACATTAAATGAACCAGGTTGCGTATCAGGTGGAGATTCATCTGGATGACCAGCATTATGCCAATGTTCTGGGCATAAACTGTGCCCTGGCTTTCCTTCAAAAGAGGGGTTTAGTATTTCAATTTCTTGGCTGAAACCAATACGATTTGTAAATAGAATTATCAGAATTAAAATATACTTAAGCATTATCTTTTGGTTTTATCCAATATAAAAAAAGGTTCAAGATCTATCAAGAACTTGAACCTTTTTAACTGATTTAATCACAATATTATTTAAAAGCATTTAAGCCTGTTACATCCATTCCTGTAATTAATAAATGAATATCATGAGTTCCTTCATATGTAAGAACGGTCTCTAAATTCATCATATGTCTCATACAAGGGTACTCATTGGTAATACCCATTCCACCATGAATTTGACGAGCTTCTCTAGCAATTTCTAAAGCCATATGAACATTGTTTCGTTTGGCCATAGAAACTTGAGCAGGAGTTGCTTTTCCATTATTCATTAATGTTCCTAGTCTCCAAGTCAAAAGTTGAGCTTTTGTGATTTCAGTAATCATTTCAGCTAATTTCTTTTGTGTCAATTGAAAACCACCAATTGGTTTACCAAATTGAATTCTTTCTTGTGAATATCTTAAAGCAGAATCATAGCAATCTAAGGCTGCACCAATTGCTCCCCAAGCAATACCATATCTAGCTTTTGTTAAGCAGGATAAAGGTCCTTTTAATCCTTTAATTTCAGGGAAAACATTTTCTTTGGGCACTCTAACATCTTCAAAAACTAATTCACCTGTAATGGAAGCTCTTAGAGACCATTTTCCGTGAATTTCAGGAGTAGAAAAGCCTTTTGTACCTGTTTCAACGACCATACCTCTTATCTTTCCTTCCTCATCTTTAGCCCAAACTACAGCTAAATCAGCAACAGGAGAGTTCGTGATCCACATTTTTGAACCATTTAAGATATATGCATCCCCATCATCTTTGATATTAGTTAACATCCCACTTGGATTTGATCCATGATCTGGTTCTGTTAAGCCGAAACATCCAATGAATTCACCTGTACCTAATTTAGGTAACCATTTCATTTTCTGTTCTTCGGAAGCATATCTGTAAATAGGATACATCACTAGAGAACCTTGAACTGAAGCCATTGAACGAATACCTGAATCACCTCTTTCTAGTTCTTGCATGATAATACCATAAGCAATATCATCCATTCCTCCACCGCCATATTTGGCAGGTATACTTGGACCATAAGCACCGATATCACCCAACTCTTTAAATAAGTGCGTAGGGCAAAGAGAACGGTTGGCTGCATCTTCGATTATCGGAGATACAGATTGCTTCACCCAATCCCTTACAGAAGCTCTTGCTAATAAATGTTCTTCAGAAAGTAATTCATCTAAAACATAATAATCATGGTGTTGAAATTGATCTGTTTTAGCAGAACGATGAAAATCGACTGGAGTCGAAACTCCATTAGGAAAATTACCCATAGGTAGATGGTTTATTTTATAATTAAAAGCTGCGCAAAATTACTAAAGTATATAGGAAAAAGAACATCTAAATGGGATAAATGTTGTTCTAAAATTAAAAAAGCGATTCTATTACAAAATAGAATCGCTTTCTCTTAGGTATTAAGATCAATTTACCAACGAATTAGAGCTGATCCCCAAGTAAATCCACTACCAAAGGCAGCCAAACAAACCAGGTCACCATCTTTTACTTTACCTGCTTCAACTGCTTCACACAAAGCGATAGGAATGGATGCAGCTGTAGTATTTCCGTATTTTTGAATGTTATTCCAAACTTTTTCGTCAGGTAAACCTAATCGTTTTTGTACGAATTGGCTAATTCTCAAATTAGCTTGATGTGGAATGAACATATCAATATCTGTTGTTGATAATCCAGTAGCTTCTAATGCCTCATTAATAACTTCTGGGAATTTAGTAACTGCAAATTTGAAAACGGCAGGGCCATTCATATTCGGGTAGAGTAGTTCATTATCTACCATATGTTGCGTAACAAACATTCCTCCTAATTCATTTTCATCGGGATAACCGAAGCCTTTTTTTCCTAACCATTTGCCACCATGACAACCTGGATTTATATAAGCTAATTGCTCAGCATAAGTACCATCTGCATGGAGGTGTGTCGTTAATATGCCTTTGTTTTTTTCTTGAGTGGGTTGTATTACAGCTGCTCCTGCTCCATCACCAAAAATGACGGTAACATTTCTTCCTTTGGTAGAATAATCTAGACCTGAAGAATGAAACTCTGCTCCAACCAATAGAACGTTTTTATACATGCCCGTTTTTACAAACTGATCTGCAATCGATAAGCCATAGATAAATCCAGAGCATTGATTCCTAATATCTAAAGCACCAATACCTTGCATGCCCATTTCTCTTTGTAACAAAACACCACAGCCTGGAAAATAATAATCTGGACTTAAAGTAGCAAAGATGATAAAATCGATATCTTTATTGGTGATGCCCGCTCTTTCTATAGCAATTTTAGCAGCCTCAATCCCCATCGTTGTTGAGGTTTCTTCATGTTTGACACCATATCTTCGTTCTTTTATTCCCGTTCTTTCTTGGATCCATTCATCATTGGTATCCATATGTTCCATTAAATCGAAATTAGAAACCGCTTTTTCTGGTACATAAAATCCAATTCCTGCTATTTTAGAATTTAGCATAGTATAAAATTAGGTTTGACTTAATCTATTGATTCGATTAAAATGATTTTAAATCAAATCATTGTTTGGTCAACAAAAATAGAAAAGAATCGAATGATTTAATGAAAATATAGGTTTAATCTCTTTTATGGTGCAAAATTAGTAAAACCTTCAAAAAGCCATTTTGCTAGTAATTCTCGATTACTTTCTAAAATGAAGCGTTTTTGATCACTTGGATTTTTAATGTTTCCCAGTTCAATATAAACTGAGGTTGGTTTTGTTTCTCTAAGCATATGTAAATCACGCGCTGTAACAGTACCCGTATATTCTTTGCTTTTCCGATGCTTCTCATATTTAGCTTTTAGTGTACTATGTACTTTATAAGCTGCTTTTTTACCAGCGGCACTATTCATATGATAATAAAAGAAAACATCGGTTCTTTCTCCTACTTTTCTAGAGTCAATATGAATAGCTAAAAGGGTTTGTTTGGTTATACCAGCTAATTTATTTCTTTCATATAAAGAATTAATGACATTTGATCGCTGTAATAATCTTGGTTTTTGTCTAGAAAAAATGCTCTCATTTTTCCAAGCTTTTTCATCTTTATCACAGGGAAGTATCTTTCCTGATCGAATACCGTCATTTTCATCACGAGTAATCATATAAGCTCTTGCTCCATGTTGAATCAATTTCCTACAGATTCGAAGTGCAACATCATAAGCATATTCGTCTTCACAAAGTAGATAACTACCATAGTTTGCTGTTGTACCAGGATCAGGGCCTCCATGTCCACTCACTACATAAAATACTTGACCTTCTAATTTTTTGGATAGGAGAGGAGTTGATTGATGCTTTTCACCAAAAATAGGAAATATTCTTTTACCTTTCTTTGATTTTGCATCTGGTTCAATAGGTTTTAAATCTACTATTTCATCACAATATAGTTCATGATAAGGAACCCAGAGGATTTTTTCTCCTTGTGTAAATCTTCCTTTTTTTATCCCTTTACTGTATAAATATTTATTATAATCTTTTATTCTTATTGCTTTTTTAAGATTATTAATACCGATAGTAGATCGTATAGATTTGCCATTATATTCGTAGATATAAATGGGTAATTTATAAAAACGGTCTGTAAATAATTTTGATTCTTTTTTTAATCCGTTGATTTTATAAAATTTCTCCATATCACAAGGACTATCGATGATCATATATCGTCTAAATATCGATAATATTCCTTCACCTGATTTGGGTTTTACCTTGACGTATTCCGCTTTAATGGCAAAAACATCTAAAGATATAATTAACATAAAAGCTAAGAAAAGTATTCTCCTCATGATCAAAACTTTCTTCATTAGTACAAATTATTGTTTCTTAGAATGTTGGGCGCAACAAAAATATTATAAGTATTCGGATTTTCGTTATATGTTTATTAGAATTTTAACTCTTTTATATGTCTCATAAAGTAAGACTTTTGTTAATTGCTTCATTTGCTATTTTATTTTTAGCAAATTGTAATTATTTGAATCAAAATAATTTAGAAAAAAAGCAGAAAGTAGAATTAGAAAATAAATCATATTTTGCATATAGTTGTGACCCTAAGGTAGAAAATGTCGAATTAGCTATTTATTTGAAAGATAGCATTCATAACATTACTGATTTAGTCGCTAAAAAAAACGATTTACAATTTGCAATGAATGGCGGAATATTTGAACCCGATTGGCATACTACAGGATTACTGATAAAGAATTCAGAAATAATAGATTCTTTAAATAATAGGAATGGTTCTGGTAATTACTATTTAAAACCTAATGCAGTCTTTGAATTAAAATATAATGGGATAGCAAAAATAGTTGAAAGTTCTACATATGAATATAAATTAAATGAAACTAAATTAGCAATTCAATCAGGTCCTGCTTTAGTTTTAGAAAACGCTATTCATCCAGCCTTTAATGAAGGTTCAAATAACAAAAGAATCAGAAATGGTATAGGGATAGACGATGTGGGTCATTTGCATTTTATTCTTACGAAAGATGAAATTAACTTGTTTGATTTTGCATCTATTTTTAAAAATGATTTTAAATGTAAAAATGCTTTATATCTGGATGGTGTCATTTCAGAAATGTATAATAAAAAAATGGGAAAAACTGTTGGCTTTTCCCATGAATTTGCTTCTATTTTATATGTTGAATCCCATTAAATCCTTCCTTTTCTAAATTCTTTTAATCCCCATCCAAATTTCTTTTCATATTGATCGAATGCTCCTTTTGATAGTACTTTTAGTACTTCTTCATCAAAATAAAGCATATCTAAATAATAAGTAATCATTCTTACGGTATGTTCATTAGAATTATCTTCAATGATAATTCCACAAGATTGATTAATATAATCTAAGGTAATATAATCGTCTATTGTAACGATCGGTATGCCATGCGATAATGCTAATGGTATAATGGCATTAAAATATTTTTTACTCGGATGTACACAAAGCTTCGTGTCATTCAGAATACTTTTGTCTCTATTGTCAATGACTTGAAAATTAGTTACTGGAATAAAATATTTCTCAGCTAACTCTTGGCTAGAATCAATATTGCTTTCATTTTTTATCCAATTTAATTGGACTCTTTTCTGATGTTTTGGTGATAAATCATGATAAAAGTCAGAGAAAGCTCTAATCATAATTTCTTTTTCTTTTTCTGATAGATATTCTGAAAATACTATCACCCCAAATCTTTCAATCATGGTAAATTGTCTTTTAATCACTAAATCGTTCAAACTCCTTTACCAGGGTTATTTTATGTGCTTGCATTGATAAGTAGAAGAATTGTACCAAGAAGAGGGGTGTTAGTTCTTAAAAAGCGTTATATGTGACATGAATAATTGTGTAATTATTGAATTAGTATCCTTTATTAAAATTGTTACATTACTTTTAAGTAACATATTCTATAATAAATCCGATATCAATTTTTAATGAAATTTTAAGGTTTGAAACAGGTAAAACAACAAAAAACCCGTTTTAGCTATGCCAAAACGGGTTTTTAATAAAAATGAAAAGTTTTTTTTATTCCTTAGTTTCTTCTGGGAATAAAATGAATTGCTTCATATTTTCGAAGTCAAATACCTTCTTTGCCATTTTTTGTAATGCATCAGAATTCAAACCATTAACAGCTTTTTCATAATATTCCATTTGGATTCTTTTAGGATCCAATTCGTTTTTATAAGCAGAAGTTAAATAACCACTCCAGAATTTATTTTCCTTCAAACTCTTGATTCTTTCTTGTCTTTGAGTTTCAGTTACTTTCGTAATATCCTTATCTTCAACTCCATTGTCAACAATCTTCTTGATTTCTTCTTTCGTGAAACCTACTAATTTTTCAACTTCTGTTGGATCAGCATTGAATAAAATCATTGTGGAATACTCTTCTGTAGGCCATCTTTCAATATTACCTTGAACTTGTACACCATAAACTCCTCCTTCATCTTCTCTTAATTTTTCTCTTAATTTGATTCTTACTACAGACATTAATGAATTGAAATCATAACGAGCTTGAGCATCATCCCATTCAAAATCACCACCGAAAATGACACAGGCAAACGATTTAGGTGCTTGTCCTTTATTCATTTTTTTGTCCATTTTACCCTTAGGCGTTTTTGCTCCGATATCTTTCCATGTTTCGTTTCTTCCACTGCTCGGAAGATTTCCAAGATATTGACTTAACATAGGCGTAATTCCTTTTACATCAAAATTTCCTGTAAATACAAAAGTAAAATCTCCCGCATCTGAAAATCTATCTTTATAAATCTCAATTACTTTGTCTAAATTCACCTGATCTAATTCTTCAGCCGTAGGGAAGATTTTCTTTCTAGGGTGATTATTAGATAAAGCTTTAGTTATTTGATCAAAGAAGTAAAATTGAGGATTTGAACCCATGAATTGCATTTGCGTTTTCACCTGTGTCATATATGCGTTCATAGCATCTGCATCCTTTCTAGGATTTGTAAAGTATAAATAAACTAATTGAAGCATCGTTTCAAAATCGTCTGGAGAACAAGAACCATTAAATCCTTCACTTAATTCATTAATATATGGTTGAACAGAAACAGTTTGTCCTGCTAACATTTTTTGCAATTGCGTCGCATCAAAATTCCCTACACCAGAAGAATTAATAATCGGTGTAGCTTGAGAAGCACTCATGAAATCAGCATCACTCACTAATGAATGACCACCCGTAGAAAAAGCAGACATTAAAATCTCATCATTTTTAAAAGTAGTTGGTTTTAAAACGATTTTTACACCATTTCCTAAATCCATTTCTACGACATCAATTTCATCAATTTTCTTAGATGATTTGATTTCTGTAGGCATTAATTTTTCAGCTAGTAATGGCTCAGTAGTAACTTTGTCCACATATGCTTTTACTTCTTCATTTTTAACCTCTTCTAAAACAGCTCTAATTTCTGTTTCTGTTGGCATAGTGATATCCTCCTTTTCAGGACCCGTAACAATAATTACTCTGTTTTCATCTGTAATCCATTGTGCTGCTAATTTATTGACCTCTTTTAAAGAAACGGTAGGTAAATATTTATCATACATTTCAAAAGTTTGAGCTGGACTTGGTATTGGAGTGCCTTCAAGGAAATTAGAAACATACTTCATCGCTAAACGTCTTGAATCAGTTTTATCAGATTCTTTATAGCTTTTTTCAATAGAATTTAATAACTGTTTCTTCGCTCTTTCTAATTCGGTATCTGTGAAACCATGCTTTAAAACTCTTTGGTTTTCTTTAAGCATTGCTTTTAATCCTTTTAATGTTTTTGTAGGTTCTACACCACAAGCACCATAATAAGCGTCAGAAGATCGGACAAAATTGGTATAAGCAGAAAAAGCATATAAGAACGGAGGATTAGCAGATTTTGATAATTCTTCAAAACGCGCACCTAACATTCTATTGTAAAGGCTGTTGACCATTTGTTGACGGTAATCACCTACGTTTTTGATCTTTTTAGGATCATGCTTATAGATAACTTGAACTTGAGTACCAGGTGCTTCTTTATCTGTAGCAATAGCTACTAATGTTTCTTTATGCTTAGGTACATCATATTCTATCTTCTTTCTTGGATTGGCTGGATTTTCATTAACAGCAAATCTTTCTTTTACTTGTTTTTCAACTGCATCTACATCAATATCACCTACAACAACAACGGCCATTAAATCAGGACGATACCAATCTTTATAAAAACGAGTAAAGGCATCATATGGAGCCGTTTTTAATATCTCAGGTTTACCAATAGGTAAACGTTCAGCATAACGAGAATCTTTAAATAATTGAGGAAACCATTTGTCCCTCATTCTTTCTGATGCACCTAATCCAGATCTCCATTCTCCTAATACTACACCTCTTTCTTTATCAATCTCTGTTCCATCAAATGTAACAGCATTAGACCAATCTTGTAAAATAAGCATTCCTTTGTCAAACATCACTTGATCATCCGTTCTTACTTGAAGCATATAGACTGTTTCATCGAAAGATGTATAAGCATTTAAATCAGGACCAAACTTAGTACCAATAGATTCTAAATAATCGACTAACTCACTTTTACTAAAGTTTTTTGTTCCATTAAAACACATATGTTCTAAGAAGTGAGCTAGACCTTGTTGGTCATCATCTTCTTGCATTGCACCTGCATTGATGGCTAATCTTAATTCAGCTCTATTTTCAGGTTTTACATTTTTTTGAATGTAATATTTCATTCCATTTCCTAAAGTACCAGTTCTTACACTTTCATCTGTAGGAACATCAACCTTAGCCCAATCTGGAACACTACTTTCTTCAATTGCAACCATCGTCTTATCATTTTTTTCTGGTGTTTCCACTTTCATTGTGGCATCAGTCGTTTTAGGTGTACATGAATAAATAAGGCCTGAAACAAGTAAAATGCTCATCACCTTGAGATTACTGAATTTAAATTTCATAATAATTATAGGTTTTAAAATCTTGATTATGCAAATATAACTACCTCGAAAAGCTATTGTTCGTATATTCGCCGCAAATTATGGAATCATTTCCGATTAAATATGATTATTATATCCAAATAGGCTTAAAATAGATCAGTAACCCTATTTTTTCGATTTTTGGAAATTAAATAAATAAAAAATGGCTAAAAGATATTTAATTACTTCAGCTTTACCTTATGCAAATGGACCATTACACATTGGTCATTTAGCCGGTGCTTATTTGCCTGCAGATATTTATGTTCGTTATTTAAGAGCAATGGGTGAAGATGTAGTTTTTATTTGTGGATCAGATGAACATGGTGCTGCTATAACAATCAGAGCTAAAAAAGATGGAATAGAGCCTCAAGATGTTGTGAATCAATATCATACAATCATTAAAAATTCATTTGATAAAATAGGCGTATCTTTTGATATTTTTCACAGAACTTCATCGGAATTGCATCATGAAACCGCTCAAGATTTCTTTAGAGATCTAAATGATAAAGGACAATTTATCAAACAAACGACAGAGCAATATTTTGATGAATCTACCCAACAATTTTTAGCTGATCGCTATATCACAGGAACTTGCCCAAAATGTAGTCATGAAGAAGCTTATGGAGACCAATGTGAAAACTGTGGATCTACTTTAAGTCCTACAGAATTAATTCATCCTAAATCTAAGATGAGTGGTGAAACACCCATTTTAAAAGAAACAACACATTGGTTTCTACCATTAGACAAATATGAAGATTGGTTGAGACCTTGGATTGAAGAAGGAAAATTAAATGGAAAAGTTTTACATAATCCATCAGAATGGAAACCACATGTTTTAGGACAATGTAAATCTTGGTTGGATAGTGGTTTGCAGGCGCGTGCGATGACTCGAGATCTAACTTGGGGTGTTGATGTTCCTCAAGAACTAGAAGGAGCAGAAGGGAAGAAATTATATGTTTGGTTGGATGCACCAATTGGTTATATTTCTGCCACAAAACAATGGGCAAAAGATAATGGTAAAGATTGGAGACCCTATTGGCAAGATGAGGATACCAAATTATTGCATTTTATTGGAAAAGATAATATCGTTTTTCATTGTGTTATTTTCCCTGTCATTTTAAAAGCAAATGGTAATTATATTTTACCAGATAATGTTCCAGCCAATCAATTTTTAAATTTAGAAGGCCGTAAGATTTCTACTTCAAAAAATTGGGCAATTTGGGTTCATGAATATATTGAAGATTTTAAAGATCAACCAGAAATGATTGATATCCTTCGATACTATATGATTAAAGTTATGCCTGAAACGAAGGATAGTGAATTTACTTGGAAAGGATTTCAAGAAGCGAATAATTCTGAGTTAGTAGGAACCTTTGCTAATTTCATTAATAGAGTAGTGGTTTTAACGCATAAATATTATGATGGGAATATACCTACCATTAATTCTGATTTAGAAATTGCCTGTTCTTCGGAAGAAGGAAAAAAATCTTCTTTTGAAGCTGAATTAAATGCCATAAAAATTC
>JAHDFV010000052.1:0-1551 GCA_020627985.1 Saprospiraceae bacterium | reverse complement strand
GGAAGTTATGAATATTGCAGAATTGGGTAATAAATTATTACAATTCAATGCCCCTTGGTCTTTGATTAAAACAGATGAAGAAACAACAAAAGTTGTGATGAATGTAGCAGCACAAGTTACAACTGCATTAAGTGTTGCCATTCAACCATTTTTGCCAGATACTTCAAGTCGTTTAAGAGAATTATTAAATTTGCCTTCATTTAATACAGGCAATGAATTTAAGAATACAATTGATGCATTAAATAATAAAAAAGCATTAATTTCTGAAGGCCATGTAATTAATAAACCCATACATTTATTTACTAAATTATCAGATGAATGGGTAGCAGAACAAGTTCAAAAATTAGAAGATAGCCAAACCAAAGAAACCGTTTATTCTCCGATAAAAGAAGAAGCTACTTTTGATGATTTTCAAAAAATGGATATTCGAACAGCTACCATTTTAAGTGCGGAAAAAGTAAAAAAGGCGAAGAAATTATTAAAGCTTCAAGTGAGTATTGGTCTAGAAGAAAGAACAGTAGTTTCGGGTATTGCTGAATTTTTTAATCCTGAAGAAGTGGTCGGAAAAGAAGTATTATTATTAGCTAATTTAGCACCCAGAAAAATAAGAGGTGTTGAATCTCAAGGCATGATTTTAATGGCTGAAAATGATAAAGGTGAATTGGCTTTTGTTAGCCCTGCTGAAGGATTTGGAAATGGATTTACCGTACGCTAACTAATTATAAACGAAGATGCCAAAAAAAATAAAAATACCTATTCTAATTATATTATTAATTGGGATAGGTATTTCTATTTTTAATTTATTCCAATATCAACTCTGGGAATATTCTACCTTGTTTTTCTTTCTTTTTTCTTGGCTATTTATCGTCGGATTAACTGAAAATAAATTTTCTAAATTACCACTGAAAAATCAATATATCGGATTTTCTTTTTTAAGTGGAATTTTACTTTGGGCTGGATTTCCTTCCTTAGGATTATCTCCTTTATTATTAATTGCTTGGATTCCTTTGTTTTGGATAGAAAGAAAAATTTCTAATCATTTTGAAGGGATTAATAAAATGGAGATGTTTAAATTTTCCTTTAACACAGCTATGCTTTGGAATATTTTAAGCACATATTGGGTAGGGAATTCTTCTTTATTTGCTGGTGTTTTTGCAATTACAGCAAATTCTTTATTAATGACTATTCCTTGGGTTTTATTTCATGTCGTAAAAAATAGAATGCCAAACTTATCTTATTTTTCATTCATTTCTTTTTGGATTACTTTTGAATTTTTTCATTTTAGATGGGATTTAGCTTGGCCTTGGTTAACATTGGGAAATGGATTTTCTGCTTTTCATTCTTGGATTCAATGGTATGAATTTACGGGAGTTTTAGGTGGTTCATTTTGGATATTGATGAGTAATATTTTATTATTTAAATTAATAGAAAAAATTATAGTAGGTGAACCTCTAAAAAAACATATTTTTAAATCAAATGCTTTTATTTTATTACCTATAATATTCTCATTATAACTTTATTATAATTTTGAAGAAAATGGCGAAGAAATTA
>JAHDFV010000420.1 GCA_020627985.1 Saprospiraceae bacterium | reverse complement strand
TGTAGGTAATGATAATTTGAAGTATGGGGCAGCATACTATCCATACTTAAATACCATTTTACCTTATAGATATGATGATAGTGCTGTAAACATTATTCATACAGCAAAATCAGGAACTTTACCAGTAGATTATTCTGGAAAATTAGATGTTTTAAATGCAGCTCCCTTAATAAACAATTCTACTGTAACAATCACTGGTGCTGAAGCAGATGGTATGGTTGCTGCTGATGGAGCTACATTCGATTTTGATTATAATGGAGATTCTTCGGATGAAACCTTAGATGTTAGTTTTAATGGAAGTACTAATGTATTAACTCTAACAGAAACTTTTGTTGATGGAGACGGAGCAACTAATAATGTTACAATAGTATTATCAAATTATGTAGCAGCTTCTCCCCCTGATTTTGAAGCAAGTGTCACTATAGTAACAAATCCTAATCCATTATATAATAACCAATTATATAATGAAATTAAGAAAGAAATTCAAAAACTTACAGTAACTCTTTCTCCTTCAAGTACAATGGCTGGAGTATATGCTAATGTAGATAATTCAAGAGGTGTATGGAAATCTCCTGCCAATGTTTCGCTTAAATATGTAAAAGGACCTAATTATTTGATTTCTAGTGCAGAGCAAGAAGGAATGAATGTTCATGTTACAGGGAAATCTATAAATGCTATTAGAGCTTTTACAGGAAAAGGAACATTAGTATGGGGTGCGAGAACCCTAGCAGGAAATGATAATGAATGGCGTTATATTTCTGTCAGAAGATTTTTCAATATGGTAGAAGAATCTGTGAAAAAAGCGACAGAAAGATATGTCTTTGAAAATAATGATGCCAATACTTGGTTACAGGTAAGAGTAATGATTGAAAATTACTTAACACTTCAATGGAGAGCTGGTGCTTTACAGGGAGTTAAACCAGAACATGCATTTTATGTGAAAATTGGTCTAGGTGAAACCATGACAGCAGAAGATATTCTTAATGGAAGAATGATTGTTGAAATTGGAATGGCTGTAGTTAGACCTGCTGAATTTATTATTTTAAGATTCTCTCATAAATTAGCAGAATCCTAAAATAAACATTATTGTGAAATTTTTTTATGAAAGACAACTTAGAGATTTTGGAAATAGACGCGGCATTTCTCGAAAGCGTAGCCATAGCTACGGTTGAGGGAAATAACGACTTGTCACGTCTTTAGCGTGAAAGTAAATTTTCAAAAGATCAAGTTGGCTATAATCAATTTTTCATAATAATGTTTAATAATTCATATTTATTTATTCATTAAAAAACAATATAAAAAATGAGTGCATATCCTTTGCCAAAATATTCATTCCTAGTAAAATGGAATGACAAACAAATCGGTTTTACAGAAGTTTCAGGATTAAATTTTGAAATTGAAGCTATTGAATATAGAGTAGGTGATTCTCCAGAACATGCTTCAACTAAAATGCCTGGAAGACCTAAATATGGAAATCTAACCATGAAAAGAGGAACATTTGCCAATCAAACAGATTATTATGATTGGATGAATGAAATTCAATTGAATGAAGCTCCTCGTCAAGATATTACTATTAGCCTATTAGATGCTTCAGGAAATCCTGCTGTAACTTGGAAAGCAATGGGTGCTTTTCCTGTTAAAATTGAACCAACAGATTTTAAATCTGATGCCAATGAAGTAGCTATTGAAAGTATTGAATTAGCTATCGAAAAATTAGAAATAGTAAAATAAGAGTAAATGTCATCTCAATCATATCCTTATACCAGTTATTATTTTAAAGTCACTTTTGATGGTGATAAAGCTATAGGGTTTCAGTCAGTTACAGGTTTGGACGTCACTTTAGATACTGAAGATTTTTTAGCAGGAGGAGAAAATAGGTTTACCTATAAATTACCTAAGCAAGCATCTTATAGTAATTTAGTCTTAAAAAGAGGCCTTGTAGATAATGAAGATCTTATTAATTGGTGTAAGGATGCTTTTTATAATCAGAAAATTGAGTTAAAAGACATTGTAATTTCATTGCTTAAAGATGATAAAACGCCTATTGCAAGTTGGAAAGTCATCAATGCATATCCAAAAAAATGGAGTCTTTCAGAATTGAATGCTCAAAATAATGCAATAGCTATAGAAACTTTAGAATTGCAATATCAATATTTTGAATTTGTTTAATCCATTTATCAATAGAAATAGATCATGCCAATAGAAATTCGAGAATTACATATAAAAGTAAATGTCAATAATGCTCAATCTTCTCAAAATGAGGGAGAACAAAAAGTAATAGAAAAAGAGATTGTTATTGCAGAATGTGTGGAACAGGTTTTAGAAATATTAAAAGAGAATAAAGAAAGATAATTCAATGAGTTCTTCTATAAATATTAATAATGATGGTTATATTTTGTTAGAAGCATTTAAGGATGCGGCTTATCAAACACTTGCAGAATATAGCAAAGGAGGAAATTTATCAATGCAACTTCTTTTTAAACAAGACACGCTCAATTTTACTAAAAAAGTAGTATTTGATGAGAGTCAAGGACAAGGAAATAGCAGTGCTAATTTAAAATTTAATAGAATTGAACCTGATAATGTTGTTTTTGAATTTTTATTGGATAGAACAGGTGTGATTCCTGGTTATGAATATGTAGATGATGGAATTAAAAAAGATTTAGAAAAATTTGAAGAAATTATTGGATATAGTGGAGAGATTCATCGTCCTTATTTTATTCAGCTAACATGGAATCAGAAAGTTT
>JAHDFV010000419.1 GCA_020627985.1 Saprospiraceae bacterium | reverse complement strand
AGATTATTTTTTTCATCGTTAGGCTTTATTCTATTGAAAATACTAGATTCTTTTATTATAGATTATTAAATGGAGCGCATTATCATAAGATTAACATTATGGGATAAGCAAAAAAAAGGCTACACAAATTTTGTGTAGCCTCTTTTAAATCTTAAGTACTTATTATTATAAGCCTGCTTCTTCTCTAATTTTATTCAAAGCAGAACCTGCACCTACCCAATCAATTTGAGCTTGATTGTAAGTATGTGCTACTTCAAACTTTTCAGAAGAACCATCAGCATGATCTAACTGAATCGTTAAATTTTTTCCAGGTGCCATGCTTGAAAAATCAACGATTGAAATTGTATCATCTTGACGTACTTTATCATAATCAGAAGGATTAACAAAAGTCAAAGCTAACATTCCTTGTTTTTTCAAATTCGTTTCGTGAATACGAGCGAAAGATTTTACACAAACCGCTTTCACACCTAAGAAACGAGGTTCCATAGCTGCATGCTCTCTTGATGAACCTTCACCATAATTATCTTCACCAAAAACCATTGTACCAATTCCATTGTCTCTATATGTACGAGCAGACTCAGGTACAGGATGATAATTTCCAGTTACGTAGTTGATTACATTATTCGTGTCTTCATTAAAATAATTGATTGCACCAATGAAACAATTCTCAGAAATGTTCTGTAAATGACCTCTATATTTTAACCAAGGACCCGCCATAGAAATGTGATCCGTTGTACACTTTCCTTTTGCTTTAATTAATAAACGCATGTTCTCTACTTCACTTTGTTTTAGTGGAGTAAATGGCGTTAATAATTGAAGACGATCTGAAGTAGGTGAAACAGAAACAGTAACTCCGCTACCATCAGCAAGAGGAGCAATGAAACCTGCATCTTCTACATCAAAACCTTTAGGAGGTAATTCATGGCCTGTTGGCTCTTCTAATTTAATTTCCTCACCATTTTTATTTGTAAGGGTATCTGTCATAGGATTGAATCCTAATTTACCCGATAATGCAATGGCAGTTACTAATTCAGGAGATCCTACAAAAGCATGTGTATTTGGATTTCCATCTGCTCTTTTTGAGAAATTACGGTTGAAAGAATGTACAATACTATTTTTAGGTGCATTTTTAGGATCGTTGTATCTTGCCCATTGTCCAATACAAGGACCACATGCATTGGCAAATACATCTGCGCCCATTCCTTCAAATAATTCGATGAATCCATCTCTTTCTATGGTATATCGAACTAATTCAGAACCAGGAGTTATGGTGAATTTAGTTTTTAACTCAACTCCTTTATCTTTTGCTTGCTTAATAATTGAAGCAGCTCTTGAAATATCTTCATAAGAAGAATTGGTACAAGAACCAATTAAACTCACTTCAACTTCCTCTGGCCAGTCATTTTTCTTAGCAGCTTCAGACATCTGAGAAATTGGTGTAGCTAAATCTGGTGTAAAAGGACCATTTAAGTGTGGTTCTAAAGTATTTAAATCAATTTCGATCACTTGATCAAAGTATTTATCAGGGTTCGAATAACAATCAATGTCTCCTGTTAAATATTCAGCCATAGTATCACATATCTTTGCTACATCTGCACGACCTGTAGAATGTAAATAACGACTCATTGACGCGTCATATCCGAAAGTAGAAGTCGTTGCTCCTATTTCAGCTCCCATATTACAGATTGTTCCTTTTCCTGTACAGGATAATGAAATAGCGCCATCTCCAAAGTATTCAACAATTGCACCTGTTCCACCTTTAGCTGAAACAATACCTGCTACTTTTAAGATAACATCTTTAGCTGAAGTCCAACCAGACATTTTACCTGTTAATTTAACACCAATTAATTTTGGCATTTTTAATTCCCAAGGCATTCCTGCCATTACATCTACAGCATCTGCTCCACCAACACCGATAGCAACCATACCTAAACCACCTGCATTAACAGTGTGAGAATCTGTACCAATCATCATACCTGAAGGGAAAGCATAATTTTCTAAAACAACTTGGTGTATAATTCCTCCACCTGGTTTCCAAAATCCAATTCCATATTTATTCGATACAGAAGCCAAGAAATCATATACTTCTGAATTCACTTCGTTGGCTACCGTTAAATCTTTACCTGCACCTACTTTTGCTTGAATCAAGTGATCACAATGTACGGTAGAAGGTACAGCTGTTTTCGCTTTACCTGCCATCATAAATTGTAACAATGCCATTTGTGCTGTAGCATCTTGCATTGCAACACGGTCAGGAGAAAAGAATACATAATCTTTTCCTCTTTTATATTCTTGAAGCGGTGATTCTTCGTGAAGGTGAGCATAAAGGATTTTCTCTGCTAAAGTCATAGGACGACCTAATACTTTTTTTGCAGCATCCACTTTGGCTTTAAGACCACTATAATGAGCCTTGATCATATCTAGATCGAATACCATATTTGATCGGATTTTTATTAGGAAATATATTGTCAATTATTTTCACACAATGAAATGCGAAAATTTCGCTGCAAAGGTAAGGATTTTCTATATTTTTTGTAGTAGAATTTTATTCTCTTTTGATATGGTATAAAAGAATTGAAATATTCCCTTTTTTATATAATGATCATTGTGTTAATAAGTAGGGTTTGAAGGAATAAAAGAATAATATTTTGTATTCGGGATAGTTAAATTTAATTAGAAGTTAGTTTTGATGTTTACTTTTGAATTCAATTAATACTAAAATTTAAATGGAATCTAATTATAAAACGATATTTATCAATG
>JAHDFV010000418.1 GCA_020627985.1 Saprospiraceae bacterium | reverse complement strand
TTAATTTCAGAAAGTAAATCCTTTTTAATTGCTGTAGATCGGATAAAAGAAGATGCCGATGCAGCTAAATTAATTAAAGAAAGATATTCTCCAGGTTTTCCAGAAAAAAGTGAACTATTAAAACTACCAGAAACATCTGTAGGTTATCAAGTCTGTAAACAAATGACAGAAGAAGGATTAGATTTTTATCCATATGAAGATAAAAGCAAAATGTCAGAAGCTATATATGTAAGGGAAAGAAGAAGAGAAACACATGACATTTTACATATTGTTTTGGCTTATGATACTTCTTTGATTGGAGAAGCTTCATTAAATACTTTTTTAGCTGCTCAATCTGCTATGCCCATTTGTTTATTAATTCCTGTGGGCGTTATTATAAAATTCATTTTCAAACAACCGAAACAGGTTAAACCCTTAATGGATTCTTTATCAAGAGCATGGGAAAGGGGGACTCAATCCCGTAGCCCTTTTGGCATTAGATGGGAAGATCATTTACAGAAAGATATAGAAGATATGAGAATTTTGTTAGAAGAACAAAGTAAGCCAGTAAGTCAAACCATATAGCGATTTTCTAAAAATTATTAAAAAAATAACATGACTTGTCCTATTCTTTAAAACTCATTCGATATAAGGGTGTAAACAATGAAGTTTTAAAGAAAAACTTCAAATATTTAAAACTTAAAAATTTAGAACAATGAAAGAATTCATGATGATTTTCAGAAGTAGCCAAAGTGTAGAAAGACCAACTCCTGAAGCGATGAAAGCGCAAGTTAAAGTATGGCAAGATTGGATTGGAGGAATAGCAGCTCAAGGCAAATTTGTAGCAACAAATGCCCTTGGTATGCAAGGGAAAGTAGTCAAAACCAACAATGTAATCACTGATGGTCCTTACGTTGAAGTGAAAGAAATGGTCGGTGGTTATATCATTGTAAAAGCTGAAAATTTAGATGAGGCCATTACCTTATCAGAAGGATGCCCTACGTTAAGTTATGGAGGATCTGTTGAAGTAAGAGATGTTATGGTTTTCAATTAATATCAAACTTCATTTATATTAGAATTAAATAAGTCATTATCTTTAGTTTTAAGCTAGAAGATAATGACTTATTTATTTTAAGATATGAATACAAAAGAGCTAGAAGAATATTGGTCAAAAAGATATGAAGAAAATCGAACAGGTTGGGATATCGGTTATCCTTCCACTCCTATTCAAAAATACATAGACCAAATATCAAATCAAGAGATTAAAATTTTAATACCTGGTGCAGGTAATGCTTATGAAGCTGAATACCTTTATCAGAATGGTTTTAAAAATACTTTTGTCTTAGATATTTCAAAAGCACCACTTCAAGCTTTACATAAAAGAGTCCCTACTTTTCCTGAAGAAAATTTAATGCAAGGAAATTTCTTTTCACATGAAGGACAATATGATTTAATTATCGAACAAACCTTCTTTTGTTCTTTTGAACCAAGTCTTGAAAACAGAACAAACTATGGCAAAACCATAAATAAACTTTTAAACAAAAATGGAAAACTAATGGGTTTATGGTTCAATCATCCTCTCGTAGAAAATGCTGCTCGTCCATTTGGCGGAACGAAAAAAGAATATTTATCCTACCTTGAGCCTTATCTAGAATGTATCGTTTTTGAAGATTGTTATAATTCAATCAAGCCTAGAGCGGGCAAAGAGCTATTTGGTATTTTTCAGAAAAAATAATAAAATTAAAATGATCTCTTTTTATTGCTGCAATTAAAACTTCATGTATTAAAATAAAAATTTAGTATCTTAGTTTTACTTATACCATTATCCCTACTATTTAATCAATAAAAAATATAACATGAAAAAAGTAACAACATTCATTCTATTCCTATTTGCATTCAATTTATTCGCTCAAAAAGAAACTCCTGAAACAGAGAAACAAATCATTGAAAATGAAGATGGCTCTAAACAAGTCATTACAGCTACGAAAGGGAATTTAGATTACTTATACAATGGCACCACTTCTGAAAAAGCAAAAGCATTATATGTAAATGCAATTGATGCTGCTAGAGAAAAAAAGTATAAAAAAGCAGTCAAATTATATTTAAAATCGATAAAAGAAGACCCTAAATTTGTAGAAGCTCATGACAATGTTGCTAGAGTTTATCGAGTGCTTGGTGATTACGATAATGCCTTAAAATATAATAAAAAATCAATAAAATTATTTCCTGAAGGGATCATGGCACATCAAAATATTGCAATTGTATATCAATTAAAAAAGGATCCTAAAAATGCAATTAAACATTACAAAGAAATCGTGAAAATTGATGATAAAAATCCTGAAGGATATTTTGGTTTAGCATCTATGTATTTGAACTCAGGCAAATTTGATCTAGCTCTAGAAAATTCTTTAACTGCTTTAACTATTTATGAAAGAACTCAATCCCATCATTTAGCTGATGGATATCAATTAGTTGGAACAGCATATTATTATAAAAAAGATATGCCCAATGCAAAAACATATTTACAAAAAGCTAAAGACAAAGGCGCACGTTTACATCCTACTTTAGAAAAAGAATTATTTAGTGATGATTCTAATTCTGAAACTGAAGAAGTAACCTTACAATTAGAAACCGAAGAAGATTATATAAAAACAAAAGATATTGTTTTAACCATTGTTAAACAATTAAGAGAAACTCCTGTAGACAAAGATCCTGAAGGAAGGCAATCCTTAAATTCATTTTTAATGCTTTGGGTAACTGGAAGTCCCATAGTTAGTATTGAAGTTTTATCAGAATTAGTATCATTCTCCGAC
>JAHDFV010000051.1 GCA_020627985.1 Saprospiraceae bacterium | reverse complement strand
CGAAAAATTATTTTGATTTAATAATTCGAACATATCTTGATAATATTTACTTTGTTCTTTTTCTGATTGACTAAAGGGAAACCAAAAAGAAGCAAAACTACTTTTACCATATTCACTTAACATAAGGGGTTTAGCATTAATTTTTTCTTTTAATAAATTGACATCATTTTGGAATAAATTAGGACTTTTGTAGTAGTGGAAACTAATGAAATCAACTTCATTTTGAAATAAATGAGCGACTTCAGGTTGACTCCATCCAATCGTATATAATTGATTTGGATTATATAATTTTGCTCGTTCTAAAATGAAAGTTAACCAAGTAATTACTTCATCTTTTTTATGATTTTTAAAATCTAAATCTGCTTCATTTTTAATATCCCACGCTAATATATTTTCCTTGTTTTTAAATTGAGATAATATTGTTTCCAGATATCGATCCGAAGCAGCCCAATTTGATAATCGATAATTATTGACAAAATCAAATAGAGTAGGTATGACATATAAATTTTCTTCTGCAGCAATGTCTATTAACTGTTCTAATTGGTTTAAATATTTTTGATTTACATGTCCTTTACCCATTTCATGATAAGGAACAAATATTCGAATAGTATTGCATTTTAGAGATTGTATAGTTTTAAAATCTTTTCTAATGGTATCAATAGAAAAATTAGACCACATGTTCCAAGGCGAATGTTGAGGGTAATAATTAAAACCTTTTACAGTAAACTCCTTTTCTTTTTGAATAAAATTACCGTTAGATAAAACTTTAATTAATTTTTTGGATTTTGAAATCTTCTCGATAGTTGGAGCTGTTTTTCGAACAACTAATTGTTTAATATGCCAATTGTCATCTTGGTAAATCATTACTACATCTTGAATTAAATTATAAGATCTTTGATGAATTAAATTATTGTTTTTGTCCTTTATTTTTTCGACAATTAAACCTACACTATCCGTGAAATTTACAATTTGTCCATCTAAAGAATATACATGAAAATCAATATGATGTTCGATGTCTGTTCTTTCTATTATTTTATTATCATTATTTAATTGATTATTCCATTCGTTTAATTTTTTTATTTTATTATTGACCCAAAACATTTCAGCATTTTCAGCTAATATATTATTGTGCGCAATATTTTGATAATACCATGCATTGGCATAATCTGTTGAAATTCTTTTTTTAGCATATTCTTCCATTTCTCGACCTTCATTCCCATTTTCAATCCATACGAATTTAGGTGTGTGATCAGAAATTCCTTTTTCAGATTCCATTAATATATCAGCCTTAACAGCACCCGTATTGAAATAGGCAATTGCAGATGCAAAAATTCCTATTGAAAATAAAAACAATACTACAGTTCCTAGAATAATTAAACTTGTTATTCCTTTTTCTTTAGCGTGGTTTTTCATTCTAGTATTAAATTTTTTCTGATATTTATATCGGAATATGAAACTTCAATATTTATTTTATTATTCGAAATAAATAATTCATCCAATTCTAAACGAAATTTACCTTTATCAGTTTGATTTATCTTTTCATAAATTGTTTTATTATTTTGAATTATCGTAATTTTAATTTCACTGCCATCTGGAATGAATTGATCTAAATAGGTCGTGATTGGACCTATTAATATAGATTTACTATTATTTTTATATTGTATTGGGAATTCATTAATATTACTTTCGAACTGTAAATAAATTGGATCGCTTATAGCATTTCCGGAAAAAACTTTTATTTCATACTTACTGGAAATAGTAGGATGTTTAAATTGTATTTTTGCAATTCCATCTATTGTACTTGATGAATATTGACTCTGCCTGTTTTCTTGATCTATTAATAGAAAAGTTACAATAGTTCCATCCATTACAATATTCCCGATTTTATCTTTTATTATATTCGTTCGAATGGTACTATAATGTTTCCCATCGGCAATAAGTGTATTTTTTTCTTTTTGTAAAGAAATTAAATGAGGCCAACCAGGTTCTTCATCTACATATTTTTCAATAGAATTGGCTTTATCACAACGAATTCCTATAAGTGTTTTTCCTGTTTTTTCTTGTGCATAAAATGTATGATGTGATATTAAATGTTCGGTTTTTATTTCGTAACGTTCTAATTGATTATTAGGTCGCAACATTTTGTGGACAGCTATAGATTTATCTTTAACTGGATTGTCGAAAGTATCTACAGGAATGCTAATTAACATACAAGGTTCTTTTTGTGTAGTGATTATAGATTTTGGACCAATAAAAGAAGTAATGTCTAAAATGGCTTCTTTAGGATTTATTTTTATTTTTTTAGAATCAAGTAGTTTATGATGCGTAAATAGTTCTAGCCACAGTACTCCAGAAGTTTCAGAATATATTATGGGTAGAGTGAAATTTAAATTATTTATTTCAAGAATACTCGTGCCAAGTCTGTTGGTTAAAATTAAATATAATTGACTAGATGTGGTAGAATTTATATTCAAACGAATTAGCTCACCAGCTTCAATTTCGTTTTTAGTTTCGATAGTAGCTGGAATATGTTCTATATCAATAATTGAAGTAGATTCTTTTTCTTGACATGAGTAAATAAATAGAATTAATGGAATAATAATCAGTACGTAAATGATTTTATTCTCAAGTAAAAAAATGATATGTTTATTTAATAATTTCATTAATACAATGATGGTACACCTACAAAGGAATTTACACTTAATTTTATTTTATTATTATCATAAATCATGTAAGGGTCGTTACATGAGTTAATATTTCTACCTTTTAAAAATACATCTTGTTGTAATCCATTTACATAAAGATCTTTACTTTTTATTTTTTGTATTATTTCGATTTTTTCTAAGTTGTTAATCTTGTAATTAAAATTAGTTTTTCTTTGGGGTCTAATAGCTTTAGAAACGAACTGATGTTCAACCCATTTTACCTGACAATTTTCATTATGATAGGAAATGATTAATTCAGGAATAGTGATTTCATCAACCCCTGTATTAATAATGTTTCCTTCTATTTTTGGTACCCCATCTTTTTGAGTTAAATGATATTTATCTATATTTCCATATTTATAAATATCTGTATTTTCTGCCACTGCTTTTGCAAATATTTTACAAGTAATATTGTCATCTTTAAATATATGCCCTTTAAATTCATTAGGGTTTAAAGTACTGGGTTTATTGTCATTTTCATTTCGCCAAGAAAGAGATTCAAAGTCAATTTTGAAAGCTGTTTTTTCTTTTGGTAATATTTTATGTTGAACGCCATATTTAGCATTGTATGTTGTTATGGTTTGTCCTAGACTATCTAAAATTTGAGCTGTAATTGTGATGTGTGCGGGTAAGTTGTCAGTGTTTTGTATTTCACCAACAACAGAAATTAAACTATCTTTTTTTACCAATCGAGCACTATGAATAAATAATTCAGGTCGATCAACGACATCATCTGTTACTGTAGAAATAACAGATACCCTTCTTTTACCCTGCTTGAAATAACGGACTGCTGGTTGACTAATAAATTGATCTGGCGGAATAGAAATATCAAATTCTTTAGGTTGTAAAAACCATTTATTGTTTTTCTTTTCTAGTAAAATTATCTCTTCGTTTTTATATTTTTCTAAAGGAGTAATCCAAGTGGTTTTAGTATTTACTTCAGCTGTTGAATCTGTTTGTGCTAGAATTGTAGTTTCTATTGCATCTAATTTTGCATATGAACTCAATAAACCATCATCAACAGAAATTTCCATGATATATTGATCGAAACTTAATTCATGTTCCGGATTAAAATAGGAATGTGCTTCTTTAAATCTTTTAAAATCTAATGCATCATAATAAGAAAGGATCGTTTTTTCTGGATTTGCTTGGGGTGATTTATAAATGATGTCTTGTGCTGACCACCAAAACATTAATATGGGAATAAAAAACAATAAAATTGGATGTGCCCAAAAAGTTTTTTGTTTTTGATCTGTAAAGTCTAATGGTAAATGATAGCTTGGATCATTTTCTTTCCCTTTAATTCTAAATAACCACAATCGTAAATAAATATTAATAGCTAATGCTATGACTAAACATATTAATGGAAGAGTACCCCACATTATTCTTTGATATAATGGAATTGTTTTTTTAGGAAGTCTTGGAGGTAATCCTTTAATATCTTGTTTTTCCCAAACCATTATTCCATTTTCTAAACGTTGGACTCTATGCCAGCCTACATAATGTAAAAGTGGATCATAAAATTTATCATTTGAGAAAATAAATTTCAAGTGATATTTTTCAGGAATAGTTAAAAATTGTTGCAAAGATCCTAATCCTTCTACACCATTAAATTTACTATTTTCTAATCGTTCAATGGCTCGAGAAGTTAATTCAGGAACCCTTCTGGCAGAATGATAATTTCCATCAATTGTTTTAGCTTCAGTATTAGCAGAAAGCCATGCCACTTGATCACCAAAACCTAAGGTTAAAAAGCGCCAATTATAGTGCTGATCACGATCTAAGAATTGAGTTATGGGATCGATATCAATAGATTTAGGTTGTAAAGGTCTAAATTGATTTAAATGAACAATTAAAATTGTTTGTAATAAAATAAATAAGGTAATGATGAACTGTAATCCTAATTTTGATGTCCTTCCTATTTTATTTTTTAAATAAGTATTATAATCACCTTTATAAAATCGTAAGAAAAATTGTCCAATAAATGGTATAGCCATTACCGTTGCCCAAAAAGTAAAACGATCTAAAGTTAGAATATTAAATGCATTTTCTCCCAATAATAATTTTGGTATAGGAGTCGTTCCTCCAGTCCCTAATAAAACTAAAAGGGCAAAAGACATTCCAATGAAGAAATTTCGTCCAGTAAAAAATCGTTTAAATAAATAAGGCAATAAAGCCAATGTAATTCCCCAAGGAATAATAAAAAATGCAATACCACTACTCTTGACTTCAAGGAAACTATCTCTTGAACCATGAGGTATTGGAACTTGTGTAATAGGATCCGTTTTTGACCAATACCAATATGGAAACATAACTCCAATTAGTATCACTAAAAAAATAAATCCAAAGAAGGCTAATTTATATCGATACTTCCATATTTCTAATAAGTAAGTTCGTACAGGAATAAGTTTTAATTCTACTTTTTTAATTCCTTTACGATCCATTAAGGCCGTTAATATTACTGGAGCCACGAAAAAAATCATTCCAAAAATGGTAGTTACATGATGGGCGGCAACCGTAACTGCAAATAATGATAATGCTGAAACAAGATAGAATTTTTTATCGTACTTGATCCATTTATAAGTTTCAGTTGTAGCATGTAATAAAAAACCAATTCCAGTGATTGTAGGTAGCTGACCAAAAACATGAACCGCTTCGACAATTGAAGGGGAAACAATGGCAAATGTTGCAGCTGCTAATGCTGATTTTTCGTCGACCCAAATCTTAGCATATCGATATATAGCAAAAACGAAATTACAAATCACTAAAATCCAAACGAAAATCATACTGGATTTTAAACTGAATATAAAAGAGAACAATGCACCTAATTGGTGGACAAGAGGAGGATAACTAGTTGTTGTAAAACCTGTATACCATCTATATTCCCAAGGTTCAAACCAATATCTTCTATAATGATCTGCAAAGAAGGTATGTACAAAATTATCATAGGTATTCGGAAATGAAAACATAACTAAACTACCATGTACTAAAAAAGCAAGTACTAATATGGAGCATAGTATTGTAGTATTGGAATACTCTTTTATATGTAATTCTTTAAGAGGCAATTTTATACGGTTGATTTACATTAAACTCTATGCAATATATAAGAGTACCTAATACCTTACCAATTTCATCGACTAGCCTTCTTTTCTGAGGTTTGAAGCTCAATTTCCTAGGGTTGAATGAATATTTTCACTCGATTAGATGAAAAATCTAAGAATAATGGACTTAAACGACTCAAATATTAATTTAAACGAGACATTTTAGTCATTCAGCTTATTAAGTGGAAAACAAGTTTGATTTGCATGCAACTTGTGGATATAAATTAATTACACACAATTTTAAAATTTAGTACAATGAGAAATTTAAATACAACAAGTTTAGTAATACCATGCTATAATGAAGCTGATCGTTTAGATACTGGAAAATTTATTTCTTACTTATCGGGTCAAAAAGATTTACACATCATTTTCGTTAATGATGGTAGTAAAGATGATACCATAACAGTTTTAAACAACATTCAAAAAGCAGTTCCTAAACAATGCACAGTTTTAGATTTGGCTAAAAACGGAGGGAAAGCAGAAGCAGTAAGACAAGGTGTATTATATGCTTTAGCGAATCATTCTTGTCATCATATTGGTTTTTTAGATGCAGATTTGGCAACTACTTTAGAGGAGTTTAGTCAAATGGCTGAGTTTATACAAAGGAACTCATATTACCAAGCAGTTATTGGTTCAAGAATGGCTAGAATGGGAGCAAACATAACACGAAAAATTTCAAGAAAAATATTCTCAACTGTGGTAGGAATGATGATCCAAAGTGTATCTCAATTGCCCATTAATGATACGCAATGTGGTGCAAAGATTTTCAATCGAGAAATGGCTAATAAAGTATTTAAATCGGCATTCAAAACGGATTGGTTATTTGATGTAGAAATTTTTGTAAGAGTACGTCAGGCATATGGTAAAAAATATGCGATGAAAAGAATTTATGAATATCCTTTGATGGAATGGATCAATGTTGAAGGATCGAAAGTAGGAATGAAAGAGATTTATAGAACACCAATTATGATTGCTAAAATTGGTTTAGTTTACCATTTGCCCATAAAGAATCTTTGGTCAAGTACCCAAACAACGATAGAAGCAATTACTGTTAGTATTAATCCTGATACTACTTTACAAACAGCTGCTTAAAAGAAAAAGATTAGATTTAATTGTGTATATTTTAATTGAGGAAAGAGGGCGTCAAGCCCTCTTTTTAATTCATTATAAATAGATTCTATAAACCATTTTTTTCAATCTCCAAAATGGCAGCAATATGAGCATCTGCTATTGATTGTCTAACTTCATCTTTCATTAATTCAATAGCTTCTTTTTTGTGATTATAAAATCCATTTTCTGTTAAACAAGCAGACATGGATGTATTTTTAATGACGTATAATTTTCTAGTACTTTTTAATCCACGATTAACCATACCTGTATATTTTACCATATGTTTTTGGAAAATTGAAGCTAATTTTCTTCCTCTTGTACTTCCTGTATAATACCAAGTCTCCATTCCTTTAGCTCCTGGGTTAGCCCAATGATTACTAGACTCAGATCTCGCTGCATTAGAATGTATAGACACGAATAATTTAGGTAAATCTGTTTGGTAGGCATTTGCTCGATCCACTCTTCCTTTTAAGAAATTATCAGTATCGACTTCAGGGACAACATTGAAATAATCTATACCAACTTCATCTAATTTTTTGATAATTCTTTTAACGATATCTCTATTGAATTCATATTCGAAAAAACGATTACCATTTTCAAATTTTGGCGATCTTTTCCCAGCTGTAAAACGTCCGTGACCATTATCTAAACACCAGGTATATCTTTTTTTATGAACGGGTTTTTCTGGTTCAGGAATTTCTTCTTCAATTAAAGAAGGATCAACAACAACAGGTATATCCGTTAATTCTTCGTCTGTTATAGTAATTGGAGATACTTCTTCAACTTCTACAATTTCTAGCTCTTCAGGAAAAACTACTGTTCCAATAGAATCAGGATCTGTAGTCATTATGTCAGCTCCATCACTGATCGTTTCATCTTCATTAATTTCAACGACTTCAGGTTCTGGCCTTGGAGGTGTTGGTATATGAGGTGGTGGAATTGGACTTGGATCGGGTCTGGGCTCAGGTCTGGGACTTGGATTAGGATTGTTTTTTGTTCCTCCAAATAAATTCTGAAAAAATTCGATTAGTTTTTGAAGCATGGAATTGTTTTTTCTATAGTATGTTCCTAAAAAAGTACGAAACAAAGATAAATAAACAAATTTTATAATGTAATAACAAGATTTATACTTTAAACCCTTAATACTAAGGTCTATTTGTATAAAAAAATGTAATTTTCGACTTTATTTTGAATTTTAAGAGAAACTCAATAAAATAAGACTATTTCTAATCAATGATTATTTCATTTTTTTATCATTTAGGTCGTTTCGTAAATCTTCTTCGTTTGATGATATCAAAACCGGAGAATACAAAGATGTATTGGAAAGAAACCATGCGTCAGATGAATGATATTGGTATTGGATCATTGATTATAGTATTTTTAATAGCCTTGTTCATTGGAGCGGTATCAGCAGTTCAAATTGCTTATCAATTGGGCGATCAAATTGTACCAATGTATTATACAGGTTATATCGTGAGAGATATGACCATAATCGAGATGGCGCCTACTTTGACTTGTTTAGTTTTAGCGGGTAAGGTCGGCTCTAATATAGCAGCTGAGTTAGGAGGGATGCGTCAAAAAGAACAGATAGATGCCCTTGAAATCATGGGGGTTAATACAGCAGCTTATCTTGTTTTTCCTAAAATCATTGCTTCATTATTTATCGTTCCGATGTTAGTTGCTATTGCAGCCGTAGTTGCCATTTTTGGTGGTTATTTAGCTGTTGTACCTACAGGAATGATAACAGAGCCAGAATATGTTTTAGGTTTAAGAGCATTTTTTGTCCCTTATACTGTAACGATTATGTTTGTAAAATCATTTGTATTTGGTTTTATTTTAACCAGTATTCCTGCTTATCAAGGGTTTTATGTAGGAGGAGGAAGTTTAGAATTAGGACAAGCCAATATGAATGCTGTTGTTTTTAGTAATGTAGGAATATTATTTTTCGATTTCATTATAACATTAATGATGACTTAATCCATTTAAAGATTAAATGATACTCAATATATTTTATCATATCGGACGATTTGTCAACTTATTTAGGCTTATGTTTTCTAAGCCTGAGAAACTTTCTATGTATTGGAAAGAGGTGGCGCGTCAAATGAATGATATTGGAGTAGGATCTGTTTTGATTGTGAGCATGATTGCCTTATTTATTGGTGCTGTGGCTGCCATGCAATTTGCTTATCAATTGGGTAATACTTTTGTTCCATTATATTACACGGGCTATGTGGTTAGGGATATGACCATTATTGAATTAGCACCAACCATTACTTGTTTAGTGTTAGCGGGTAAAGTAGGTTCTAATATTGCAGCTGAGATAGGAGGAATGCGTCAAAAAGAACAAATAGATGCTTTAGAAATTATGGGTGTTAATACAGCTTCATATTTAATCGCACCTAAATTAATTGCAGCCTTAATTGTAGTACCAATGTTAGTAGCAATTTCTGCTTTCATTAGTATTTTTGGAGGATTTCTTGCCGTTGTTCCAACAGGTATGATCACAGAAGCTGATTATGTATTAGGATTAAGAAGTTTCTTCGTACCTTATAATGTTTTCATGATGTTTGTAAAGGCATTTGTTTTTGCATTCATGCTTTCAGCTATTCCTGCATACCAGGGATATTTTGTAAAAGGAGGTAGTATAGAATTGGGAAAAGCAAGTACGAATGCTGTGGTATTAAGTGATGTAGCTATTTTACTCTCTGATTATATCATTGCTTTAATTTTGACATAATTTATTTTGATTTGATACGAGCAATAGACATAAAAAAATCATTTGATGATGTAGAAGTTCTAAAAGGAATTACTACCACTTTTGAAAAAGGCAAAACAAATCTGATCATCGGTTTAAGTGGTGCAGGTAAAACAGTATTCCTTAAATTATTAGTTAGTTTAATGAAGCCAACTGAAGGTGAAATTTGGTATGATGATACTAATATTACCAAGTTAAATAAAAGACAATTAATTGACCTACGGAAAGACATTGGGATGCTATTTCAAGGTTCAGCTCTATTCGATTCTTTAACAGTAGAAGAGAATATTCGTTTCCCTTTAGATATGTTTACCAAAAAATCAAAAAAAGAAAAGCAGTATCGAGTTGATGAAATGATTGATGTTGTCAACTTGAAAGGAAGTAATGCTAAGTACCCTGGAGAAATTTCTGGGGGTATGCAGAAAAGGGTAGGAATTGCTCGTTCTATTGTATTAAATCCTAAGTATCTTTTTTGTGATGAGCCTAACTCAGGATTAGATCCTAAAACATCAATGGTCATTGATGATCTCATTCATCGAATTACAAAAGAGAATCAAATTACGACAGTAATTAATACGCACGATATGAACTCTGTAATGGAAATTGGTGAGAAAATTAATTTATTACATATGGGTAAATTAGCATGGGTAGGAAATAAAGATGAAGTACTAGAAAATGAAAATGAATTATTGCAAAACTTTATTTTTGCTTCTCCTTTTTTACAACGTTTAAGAAAAAGAGCTTTAGGAAAATAAAAAATTTTTCAAAAAAATAATTAATAAACGAATGGCTACATTTTTATGTAGCCATTTTGCATTTAGAATAGCTTACTTTAAGTGAAGAAAATAATTCTCACAGTATATATGGAATTGATTTCGAACAAATTGGAAGGGTAGAAGGATTGGTAATTCTACTAAAGCAATTGTTATTCTTTTTAAGATGAGATTACAAATTGAATTAAATTACAACAGATTAAAAAAGTTGATTATGATGATTCTTATTTTTACAGTGCAGCATATTAAAATTTCATAGATTCTCTCTGTTTAAATCAATTGTGTTCTCGTTTAATTTTCCCGAATCCTACAAAAGGAAACTTCTATTTCTAAATTAAAAAAAAATCATGTTACAATATTTTTCATAATAAATCTTAATTAAAAAGTGATTATTTAATTGTTAATTATCTACATATATTCTTTAAATATATGTTTGAAAAAATACTGTCACAATAATTGTTTAACAAGTTTAAAGAAAAAAAATGGCTCGAAAATTGGATTATTGATTTTATTATCTAATACATCCAAATATTATGAGAAAAATTCTAACACTAACTACATTAATTTTATGCGCTTTATCAATTTATGCGCAAAATACCTTTTACAAAAACAATTATTTATATGCCCATACATTTGAAAATGGATTGAATGATGGTCTATACAGAAATTCTGCAACAGAGGATTGTATAACCTTTATAGGACTGACATCTCCTAGTGTTGGTGGACCAGATCCAAAAGTACCAGTAATGCAAATAGAAAGTACAGGAACTATCAATACAGATGATAGTTTTGATGGAGGATTAAATGCTAGATGTTTTCCTCAAACTTCTACTACTGAAGTAACTCCCTCAGGATGTGGAACAACATCAGGTAATTTTATTAATAACTTAGGACTTACCTTTAAGTTCTCAGCCGATTCTGAACCAACAATAGGGGGTATATATTTAGAAGCTGGACAAGTGAATATGAGCGGTCTTTTCCAATTAAATTCAAACGCAGGATATAGAATAGTTATTCATGAAGGTGATATTTGTGGTTCTATACTTTATGTTTCAAATACCTTAAATAATACAGATTTATGGAATCGTTTTTATGTACCTTTTGATGGTATTGATACAAAAGATTGGGCTGGAAAAATAATCACTTTTGAAATAAGATATTGGAATAATAACGAAGGACATCCTTTCTTTAGATTTGATGATATTGCTTTAATTGGACAAACTTTTTGTGATAGAGGTATTGGCAAAATTGGAAACTTAATTTGGGAAGATACAAATGCAGATGGTATTAAAGATTCTGGTGAATCTGGTATCGCTAATGTATCCGTAAAATTAATTGCAGATGATGGTGATGGCATCTATGAACCCAATGATGATGATGGCGTATTTGGAGTAAAAACTACTGATGCCAATGGTAATTATTTATTTGAAAACATTCCAGATGGTAATTATTTCATATGTATACCAGAAGATCAGTTTAATCAATTCAATTCTTTAGATAAATATTTTCCAAGTCCAGTAGTTGGGGTATCCTCAAATACAGATACAGATAATCAACATCACGGAATTATGGATATTGCATATAAAGTTAATGGAGTGATATCAGATGTTCTTACAATAACTGCTGGTACAGAACCAACTGCTGATGGAGATGATAATAATGGAAACTTAACAATGGATTTTGGATTCTATAAACCACCTACTCTTTCAATTGGAGATGTTGTTTGGGCAGATGTAAATATTGATAATGGTATATATACCAATGGTGTTGATATCCCATTTAAAGATGTAAAATTAGAATTGTATCAGGATACTGATGCTAGTGGCGATTATTCTTCTTCTGATATATTATTAGACAAAACGATTACCAATGCAAGTGGTAATTATAGATTTACAGGTGTTTTACCTGGAGATTATATAGTAGTAATACCTGCTTGTAATTTTGATTTAGATAGAGGAGTTTTAGGGGAATCTGTTTTATCTACTGGTCTTACACCAACAGATCCGGATGATAACACAAATAATGATAATGAAGGAGTTTATTCAGGTTTAGATGTAGTTAGTGGTGTACTTACTGTAGCTATTGGTGCAGAACCGACTAATGATGGAGATACAGATAATAATACAAACTTAACAGTTGATTTTGGATTTTTTCCATGTAGGCTTGATGCAACAGTAGTATGGGATAAAACCTTTGGAGGTGATCAGACTGAATATGCAGATGAAATCATTGAAACTTCAGATGGTGGTTATATTATTGCTGGTAAAAGTAATTCAGATATTAGTGGAAATAAAACAGAAAATACTAATGGTGGTTTTGATATATGGGTTATAAAACTTGATAGTGATAGAAATATAGTATGGCAAAATACTATAGGAGGGCCAGGTTCAGAACAGGAAATTGCTCTTATTGAAACCTCGGATGGCGGTTATGCTTTTGTTTGTGATAGTAGTTCTGATATGGGAGGAGATAAATCTGAAAATAAAAGAGGATCTACTGATTATTGGGTGGTGAAATTAGATGCAAATGGAAACAAAGTTTGGGATAAAACTTATGGAGGTGATAAGTTTGATAATCCTTATGATATTATTCAAACCTCAGATGGTGGCTATGCCATAATTGGAGATAGTAATTCATCTTTAGGAGATGATAAATCTGAAGCACCAAGAGGTTGTTGTGGAGATTTAGATATGTGGGTCGTAAAATTAGATGCAAGTGGTAATAAAACTTGGGATAAAACAATCGGTGGTACTGATTGGGACTATGGTAACAGTATTCTTCAAACACCTGATGGCGGATATATCCTTGCTGGGATGAGCAGATCTGATACGAGTGGTGATAAATCTGAAGACTCTAAAGGATCGTTTGATTATTGGATTGTCAAAATTAATTCAACAGGAACAAAAATTTGGGATAAAACAATAGGTGGATCAAATGGTGAAATTTTGTTTGACCTTCTTGCTACATCAGATGGAGGATATTTAATTTCAGGACGAAGTCAGTCCTTTTTAAGTGGAGATAAAACAGAACATAGATCTGGTAATAACGATAACTGGATTGTTAAAATAGATGCTAGTGGTACTATTTTATGGGATAATACAATTGGTGGTAATGATAGAGACGGCTTTGAAACATATGATATTCATCCTATAACAGCAAAAGAAACTTCTGATAATAAATATATCATCGGAGGGACTAGTTTATCTCCCAAAAGTGGAGATAAAACAGAAAACAGCATTGGAGGATATGATATTTGGATGGTTGCCTTAGAAAACGATGGAACTGTAATTTGGGATAAAACTTTAGGAGGTAGTAATGCTTCTATTTTTAGAAACATGAATTTATCATCTGATGGAAATATTTTAATTGCTAGTTATACTAGTTCTGATATGAGTGGCTATAAGTCTGAAAATAGTTATGGAAGTAATGACTATTGGATTTTAAAATTACGACCTCCTTTTGAAAATAATTGTACTGAAAATGGATTATTAAGTCTTGGTGACTTAGTATGGGAAGATACTAATAATGATGGAACTAAAGATTCATCTGAAGATGGAATCGAAAATGTAGAAGTCCACCTATATGCTGATAATGGAGACGGTATTTACAATTCTTCTGATGATATTTTTATTAAAAGAGCTTTTACAAATGGTAATGGAAATTATCTTTTTGAAAATTTATCTCCAGAAGATTATTTCGTCAAAATAGCATCTGAAAACTTTTATGGTGGAGTTGGTTATTTAAATGGTTTATGTAACAGTACAGGTTCTGTATCAGGAAATTCAGATTTAAATAATCAAGATCATGGTACAGATACCCAACAAGCTGGACAATTTGGTGTAATAAGTTCAATTATTACGCTTACAGAAAATGGTGAACCGATCAACGATGGAGATACAGATAGTAATTCTAATTTATCTATTGACTTTGGTTTCTTCGCTCCGCCATCTATAATGAAAATAGGTAATCTTGTTTGGGAAGATTTAAATAATAATAGTTTTAGAGATGCTGGTGAACCAGTACTCTCAGGGGTAACGGTTGAACTTTATCAGGATAAGGACGGCGATGAATTATTAGATATAAATAAAGATAATTTAATCGATGATAGAACAACAGATGGACTAGGAGTATATTGTTTTGAAAATCTCTCACCAGGAAAATATTTCGTGAATATACCTGCATCGAACTGGTCAGGTGTCTTATCAGGTATGAAAAACAGTACAGCCTTTGGTGGGAATGATTTTGACATGGATAATGATGATGCTGGAGTAGAAGAAATGCATTATGATGAAGAAAATCAAGGAGTAGCTTCTTCTGTACTAACATTAGAATATAATGCTGAACCAGATGTTGCGATAGATGGTGACGATAAAAATAGTAATAAAACGGTAGACTTTGGCTTTTATAAAGAAGTGAAAATTGGAGACTTTGTTTGGGAAGATGTTGATATGGATGGTATCAAAGCTGTTACAGGCGAAAATCCGATACAAGATGTACGAGTTGATTTATTTGTTGATACAGATAAAAATGGAATATTTGATAAAAATTTAGATGCTTTTTATTGGTCTGCGTTTACGGATGTAGATGGTAAATACTGCTTCGATAGACTTGGAGAAGATGATTACTTTGTAAGAATATCACCTACTAATTTTGAAGCTGATGCCGTTTTAGAGGACAAATGTGCAAGTCCAGTTAGTTTTACTGGGAATAGTAATGAAAACGACAGAAATCATGGTGTAGATTATGATGAAATAAGAATGGAAGGTATTCGATCAAGTATTGTTACACTTACACATGGTGCTGAACCGAATACAGCTATAGATGGAGATGATGCTAATAGTAATAAAACAATTGATTTTGGAGTAATGACTTCTAGAATATGTGGAATGGCGTTTCATGATGTGAATGAAAACGGTATTTATGATATCGCAACAGATATCGTATTAGAAAGAGTACTTGTATTATTAAAAGATGCTGCTACAGATGATATAATAGACCAAGCTTTTACTCAAGCAGATGGGACATATACCTTAATTGCAAAAGCAGGTACATATTATTTACATTTTGTAGAGGCTAAAAATACTCTAGATATAGTATTTGGTTCAGGTACAAATATAAATGCAACATCATCTGATTTAACTGATGTTGGAGATAGTGATATTGATCCTTTTACGAAAATGACTGTAGATTTTACTTTTGCAACTGGAGATTCAGATTGTGATATCGATGCAGGTTTTAGAATAAATGTATTACCTGTAGAATTATCTTTTTTCAAAGGATTTAAAAAAGATTGTGGAGCACATTTAGAATGGGTAACATTAAGTGAAGAAAATAATTCTCATTTTATTATTGAGAAGAGTATAAATGCCAGTGATTTTGAACAAATTGGAAGGGTTGAAGGAGCAGGTCATTCAACTGAAACAATCAGTTATACCTATTATGATGATAGATTACAGGATGAATTAAATTATTACAGATTAAAGCAAGTTGATTTTGATGGATCTTATGCTTATAGTGAAATTGAATTAATAAAAATTTCGAAAGATTCTCCTTGTTTAAATCCTTTAGGATCTGCACTTGTATTTCCAAATCCAACAAAAGGAAACTTCTATTTCGAAATTGAATTAGAAAAAGAAATGGGAGAAGTCAATTTTACAATTGTTGATGTATTAGGAAAAACCATAAAAAGTCAAACCAATAATTTAATAGAAGGTCAAAATAGAATTACTTTTAATTCAGATGATTTGCCTTCAGGTAATTATATTTTAAACGTAAAAAACAATTCATATAGAATAACAATCATTAAAGATTAATTTATAAAATATTATAGAAATGAAAAAGAGGCTGTCTCATATCGAGATGGCCTTTTTCTATTTTATGTCAGTATGGGCGATAGAAGCAGTTGGAACAACTGTTATCCCTTCTAAATTGAGAGAACCTCTGTGTGCTCTTTTCAACTAAAAGAGCTAAAACAGCTTAGTTCCTAGCCATTTTAGCCAAATTATGTGCTAAAGTGTAATTGCCACTACTTGGTCGGACAGAACGAATTTATCTGACAGTTTTGTATCTGACACCTGTGCCTTGGCTTTCATTTTTTCTATTCACAACAGCCCCAAGGGGCTATGGGGGCAGTTTAACTCGCATCCTAGTCACGGTGTAAGTCAGATTGTGTACTGACGTTTACAGCTAAAGCCACCAAACCAGCTTCAATAATGACATTGTCTTTACCTCTCAATAAAAATCGAGTAAATTTTTTATTCTGTTTTATGTTACCAAACGTCTTTGACATAGAATTACGATGACCCAGTTGCTTTTGCTGCTCCTCATATTGGCTCATTTTCTCTAGCCAATCCTTGTTCTGCCATCAATAACACACACTACTTGCGCAAAAACCTCTTTTAAAACTCCTTTTAATTTATCTGAACGAAAAGGGTTAATCGTATTATGGTCTGGACGCCGCATCCCTGACAACCAAATAAAATGAATATTACTTCTTACTCTAGCTTTCTTGAAGAATAGATATTGTTTAGATAGCCATAAACTAAAATCTTTAGCAACATGCGTGGATGAAAAGAACTTGCTCCTCCTCCTTTGTACTTCTTTAGTATAGATTCAATATCCAGTTGATCTATTACATTACGGACTACACGAACCACATGATTAGACTCTATTAATTCCTCTAGACTTGGTGGAATTAGGCTCAGTTGGTCTGAGTCATATGGTTTGAACGTGGGATTCCTTTGTCTTTTACTTTACTCATATATTAAAATACGAAATTTCACCCACTTATAAAAAAAGAGGCTGCCTACTTATGAGACAGCCTCTTTTTTATTTAATAAAGGAAATTTTATAATTTAAATGTCGTCTTAATTTTCTTCACTAAGTCTAGTTTTTCCCAACCAAAAGTTTCATGAACTTTTGTTCCAACTTTCTTTTTTCCAACCGTTCTACCCATATGACCATAAGCAGCAGTTTCAGAAAAGATAGGATTCTTTAAACCAAACCGTTTAACGATTGCAGCAGGTCTCATATCTACTATTGCATCTATCTTTTTAGCAATTTCTCCATCACTTAAACCTTCTACTTTACAAGTACCATAGGTGTCAACAAATAAACCAACTGGT
>JAHDFV010000050.1 GCA_020627985.1 Saprospiraceae bacterium | reverse complement strand
CAAGGCGTTGTAGCCTTACCGGGAAAATTTTTTATTTAGAACAATTGGGTAAGTGAACTTGTGTATTGAGTAAGAATATTTTTGACACAAATAGTAATCAAATTAGTTGCTTAATTAATATATTTCATATATTTGAATATATTTTGAAGAGCTTTTTAGCAAAATAAGTCCCAATGTCAGAGATAACATATCAATACAATGGTATATCCACCATCCAAAAAGGAGCTGAATCTGATGCTGTTTATCTATCTAAATTCAGTGAGATACAAAAGAAAAACACCCCTTGCTTCTTTTGGGGAAGATTAAATCAGCCCTATATTACAGCAAAATGTCTTACTACGCTTTCTGCTGTAGTACAATCCAGTTTTAATCTTTCTACAGCCATTTTACGTGACCCGATTGTTACTACAGGAAATGAAATGATTCGCTTTGAGGGATTTTCCCATTGCGCAGGAGTGTATGCTAAAGTAGAAGTTTTACCTGATGGGCATGATGGTGAAATGTTAGCAAACGATACTACGAATGTTGATTTTAATCCACCAATGATTGCGGCACTTGGGAATTTCAACAAACGTTCTAAAGTAACTCTTTCTGTTGGGAAGGAATCTGTAGGTATTCATTCAGAAGGGAAAAGTGTGATTGAACGAAAAGTACCTTTACCTGACAAATGGATAAAAGGACTGACGACAGTCCAAATTTATTTCTCAGAAACGGAAAGTCGCTTTGAATTTAATACATCGCAAGCCATTCAGCTTTTTCGTACTATTCCAAAAGGGAAACCAAAATCAGATTATTACCTCACAAAACGGGGGAATAAGGCAATTTTTACACCTGCCAAATCAAAAAATACAATTTGTATTGGAGGTATCCAACGACTTAGACTCATAGAATCTCTAGTGCCTCTTTGTGATAAACTTATAGTTTTCGCTCATCCCAAAATGCAATCTACTACTTGGCAGTTATATTTTGGAGCTGTACGTTTTTGTCTATCTCTTTCTAGAGAAAACTGGAGAGGATTTTCAGGAGAAGGTGCGGCTTTGGAAGCATTAATTGAGGATATTCCAGAAAATATAATTGAGAATTATGACAAACTGGCTTACGCTAACCATGCATTTAATCCTACTTTACTTGCAATAGAATCTGGAATGGATTTGGATAATATTTCCATGTTATCTGCTCAACTTTCAGCAATGGGGCTTCTAGGTTTTGATTTGGATAATCATGAATTCTTTTATCGAAGATTACCTTTTAAATTGGAAAGAATTCTGACTTTAAATCCACGACTAAAAGGTGTTGAAAAATTATTGGAAAATGGAAAAGTAAAAATCATTTCTAATCAAGATGATAAAGTAGAAGCTCAGGTGGAAGGAAATGGTGTAAATCACACGGTACAGTTAGAGGCAAACAAGGTTAGGTGTACATGCACTTGGTTTTCCAGACACAAAGGAGAAAGAGGGCATTGTAAGCATATTTTGGCAACAAAAAAATACCTTCAATAATAGTAAAAGAAATTGCTTATTTCTTAGATGGTGTTGATGCTATTTTTATCACTTCTCCGTTTAGGATAAGATGAAATTCTATAACCTAATTAAACATCCATAATAAATTAATCACTTCAATGACAAACGCAGAAAAATTCACACAGTTCTTCAATAAACAAAAAGAGAAATTAGCCAAAGAATTTATTCTTTCTCTTTCCTCATCAGAATTAAAAGAATTACGCCCAAGTATAAAGGAACTGAGTATAGAATATCTCAAATACCAACAAATAAATAAGAATACTTGGGGGGTAAAAGCCAAAGGTAATCAAGCGAATATATTGAATTTTGCAGGTATTTTTTGTTTGACAAAAAGTGAATTCTCAAAGTATTGTAATATTTGGCATTTTAGGCATGAAGTCAATTTAAGTAAATTAATTCTGGACACAGAGAAAGTGTCTTGGTTTGCGAAATCTTTGGCAGATAATAATTTCTTTAATTATGATGATCAAATGATGTTTGCCACAGAGGGGTATTTTGAAACACCCATAGAAACATTAGTAGAAAAACTAGTCAGTGCGATTTCAGAATATAAATGGCATAAAGATAAGGATAACGAATTCTTTTATAAACCTGAGATCCTAGAAAAATATCCTGAAACATTAAAGACACATATTTGGAAATTATTTGAATACGAAACAAGTATTAATCATAATGATGCACATCGATATCAATACCACAAATTTAAAGATCCGATATGGAAATTTACATTTAAGAGTTTAAGTGAAAGTGGCAAAATGGATCGGATGCAGCTTTTAAAAGAATGTCTCCTTACATCCAATCGAAATTTTAATAAAGTACTTACTGGATGGTTTTTTGATTTATTTCTTTATTTAAAACCCACAGAAAAAGAGCTAATAGATTTACAAGTAGAACTCTTTAATGCTTTAGGAAGTCAACATTCTAAAATTGTGAATGGTGTGCTTAAAATATTTAAATCTGGTTTAGCGCTTCATAAGGATTTTGCCTATGAGGATTTTAAGGATAATGTAAGAATTTTACTTTGTTCTGAAACTAAAAGTATTGCTAATGCTGCCTTAATGATTATTGATAAAATCCTAAGAAAAAATAAAGATAAAAAGGAAGAACTGGTAGAGTTGGCTATCGCTGCTTTTGATAGTACACATTCTGATGTACAGCTCCGAGCAGCAAAATTTATAGCCAAACACGGAGATATAAAAAATGAGAATTTAATTGCTAATATTTCTACATATAATGAATCTCTTTTTAGCGAAAGCAAATCCCTGTTAATGGATTTCATCCAAGTAGAAGAAAGTACAGAGATTGAAGAAGATTTAGAGATCGAATTAAAAGATATTATTTCCGAAATTAATAAAATAAATGCACCTGACAATTTTGATGATTTCGTATTCTTAGCCAGTCAGGCATTTGATAATAATGAACCATATCATTTTGATTTTTTCCTTCAAGGTTTACTGGATTTTCAAGAAGAAATGTCTTTAGTAGAAAATATGAAAAAATTAGAACCTGCTTTCCAAAGAGCATTTAAAACAATGTTTAATGGTTTAAGGGGAAATACTGGACATATTGATGAAGTAGCTGCAACATTATTTATAGATTACACCATAAAAGTTTTATCCAAAAAAGAAATTCCTATCAGCTTATCAAAGCTGATTAAAAAATATAAATTAGAAGATATAGAAGCTAAAAAAAGATGGGATTGGTATGAGAAAAAATTAATTAGTATTCATGATTTTAAAATGATTCATTGGAATAAAATTACCTATTACAAGCCATTTTTAAATCTTGCTAAAAATGTAATGGATCAGCTTATTTCTAATAAAAAAATTGAATTACTTTCTACACCTACACATGCTCCGTATTGGATCAATCCACTTACACTTGTTCAAAGAATCGAAAGACGAATACAAGCAGAAAGCACAATAAATGAAAGCGAGTTATGCCTAGCAATAGCGCGATGTTCTATGCAGGAAAAAGATTTAAAAACGGCTCTTTCCTATGCTCAGAAAAATCTAAAAGGTGATTTAAAAAAAGTAATGTGTTACCTTCTTAATCCTTCTGAAAAACCAAATACTCCAGATACTTTTAAGGAAGCTATTCTACAAGCCTATTTTAATAAAAAGCAAACGATTCCAGTGGAAGAATGGGAATTGTTAAAAGGATTAGAGCAACGAAATATTTTCGAAGGAAAGACCTTTATCACTCCGAAATTTGAGACATATAAAACAAAAGAATGGAATTATCAAAAAAAGAAAAACGAACAAGTAGAACGCCAAAGAAAAAACTTAAATATTCAATATGAAAAAGATAGTTTCAGTCAGAAATTACTTAATTTTTTCAAACAGAAAAAATTAAGTAATCTAACTTTAGAGTATATTTCTCTTGAAGATAGAAATCATATCAATAAAGGAGATATGCCTCGTATTTTTTCCCTTTTTCCTAATAACTATGAAACTCTTCTTTTTTCTATTTTTAAAATTAGTTTTGATAATGCGGATTGGTGGGAATCCGAAGAAGAAAAGCTTACGATAGCACTGCTAACAGAATTATTAGAACTGCACCAGAAACCCGCAGATACAGGTCATATTATTTTAGCAGGTTCACTATTAGCAAAACCAAAAACCGTTCGATCACTTGGTGTAGAATTCTGGATTCAATTAGTAAGTAAAAACCTAATTGATTCTACTAATGTAGGTACGCAAATGGGTAAGATTCTTTCCATAGAATTTTATCCATTAAAACGTTTTACAGATATTGCTTTGGAACAAATGCTGAATATCAGTTCTAAACATAATTCATCCTTAATGAGCATAATCGAATCGGCTATTCTTACCATGAATGATAAACCGATTAAGAATAGCAAAAAACTACTTGAAATCCTTGTAGAACTTCGTTCCAAAGGGAATGTAGAACCCTTTTCAGAAACGATAAAATCCAAATTAAATAATTGGACAAGTTCGGCTTCTTTGAAGAAAGTGGTGAAGCAGTTAGTGGAATAAGTTGTAAAAAATATTGTCTTAATACACACATATTAATTTAATCTACAACTTCAAATAAAAACACCCTTTCCGGGTCAGGAAAGGGTGAGCGCCCAAAAGTAGTTTTGTCATATTGTTATGGTCGCACGTTATAATCCGTAATAGCGGGTTCTTCGCTAGTGAATTTCATCCATTGTTTCATATTGGTTTTCAAAGGGGATTCCTCACTAAGGGAAGCGTACCAAACGCCACAGATTAATACAACGTGGAACAATATTGTCATCATTAAAGCTTTGTTTCTACTTTTCTTGATGTTTTCTTCAAAAAGGTATTGACTCATGATCTTTCAATTTTAGAGAGAAACGATGGTCAATAATTTTTTAGTATGATAATGAAGTTAATAAATGTTAATCAAAAACTTCATTTTTACTGGCCTTTAATGTGTTCATTAACAATGATGCTACGGTCATAGGACCAACACCACCAGGAACTGGAGTAATATAGCTTGCCTTTGCAAAAATACCCTCATAATCCACGTCACCTATTAGACGATAGCCTCTTTTAGCCGTCACATCTTCTACACGGTTTATCCCTACATCAATAATTACCACATCATCTTTTACCATGTCTGCTGTAATGAAATTGGGAATACCAATGGCTGCAACAATAATATCAGCTCGTAGGGTATCTGCTTTAAGATCTTTAGTTCTACTATGTGTTAATGTAACAGTGCAATTACCTGGATGTGATTTTCCACTAAGTAGTATACTCATGGGTTTTCCAACAATATTGCTTCTTCCTACAACAACACAATGTTTGCCTGTTGTCTCAATATTGTACCGTTTTAGCATTTCTAAAATGCCATTTGGCGTAGCAGGTAAATAAGAGGGTAAGCCTAAAGCCATTCTACCAAAATTGACGGGATGAAAACCATCTACATCTTTCTTAGGATCGATGGCCAACGTAATTTTATCTTCATCAATATGTTCAGGCAAAGGCAACTGTACAATAAACCCATCTAGATCATCATCCTGATTTAGATCCGCTATGATTTTTAATAATTGCGGTTCTGTAATTTGAGCAGGCTTACGTATCAAGGTCGATTTAAAACCACATTTTTCACAGGAACGTACCTTGCTCCTTACATAAGATTCACTGGCTGGATTGTCACCAATTAGAACAGCCCCCAAATGAGGAATTTTTCCTCCATTTTTCTTTATGCGTTCAACTTCTTCTCTGATCTCCTCTTTTATCGTTTTAGATAATGCTTTTCCATCAATGATTGTTGTAGCCATTTTTAGTCAATTTTGCACAAAAGTATTAAAAGGAAATAGAAATTTCCCTTTTTTTTAGAAGCTTCTTAATTCGCATCAATAATAATTCCATTGCCTAAAATCGTATCATCTATTGTATTGGGTATTCCTTTATACAATACATTTCCATCTCCTTTCAAAAGGATGGTTAATGTTCCATCATTTAAAACTCTACATTCTATAGGATTTCTACTAGATTGATCCACAGCTGTATTTTGGCTATAAAATTCAAACATTTTAATTTCACCCGCTTCAACATTAATAATTTCTAAATCATTACATGTTCCATTCAATTCGACAATCCCCGCATTTATATTTCTTACAGTTAATTGTTCCAATTGAAGTGTAGAAGAATTTTTGATCCTTGTATTGTTGGCTCTATTGTCAATTAAATTTAATTGGTCATCAACGGTTATATCTATTTTTATAGGATTTGAAAGATTAAAACAGGAATTATCTGGACTTGAAATAGTTAAAACATCATTGATTACTTCAACTAAAACGTATTGTTGAATATCCGAATGTGTTTCTACAGTTACAATAGGCGTTCCTACTTTAAGATTTACTTCTTCAACTTCAAGCTGTATTTCTATACCTGTAAAGGAAGGAATGGTTCTGTTTTCAATTGTATTAGCACCTAAACCAATATAGCACCCATTACTATCTTTATCGTCATTTTTACAAGAAGAAAAAAAGAAAATAGTAGAACTAAGAATAAGAAAGACAAAAGAAATATTATATTTCATGATATTTAATTTTTGAGATATCAAATCTATGTATAGAAATCTAAAATGTCCAAACTGCAATAAACAGATTTTATCAAAGAATATTCATTTGGATAAAAATTTGGCTAAATGTAAAGATTGTGATGTTCTAATTGAACTACAAGAAGAAAATAATTCAGTACTTCATCAAAGGAAAGAAGAAATCTTTGTTATTCCTAGAGGGATAGAAGTTTTGAAAATGATGACTGAATTAAATATTGATATTAAGTGGAGACATTCAACTAATTTCTTTATGATGTTTTTTGTCATCTTTTGGAATATGATCATTTTGCCTTTTGCCATTTATGCGATCTTAGCAGGAGAAATTATTTTTTTATTAGGATTAAGTATACATCTTTTAGTAGGGATCGGATTAATTTTTTGGGCATTAGCAGCCTTGTTCAATACGACTTATATTGTAGTGGATGAAAAATTGATCAGTGTACAGCATCGGCCATTTAAGTTATTCTACAAAGAATACAATTTAGATGTCAATGAAATTGATCAATTGTATGTGAAAAGATATGTAAACGGTAGAACAAATGGAAATCCTAATTACGCTTTTGCTTTAATGATAAACATGAAAAATAAAGAAGAATTTCAATTGTTGAAAGGGATTAATAAAGCACCACAAGCTATATTTATTGAGCAACAAATCGAAAAGTTCATTGGCGTGAAAGATAAACCAATGGCTGGGGAATTTTAAAAAAAATAAAGGGCAAAAAGAAACGATAACCCCCCAATTAATCGCATCTCTCGCCCTTATCTCTTAGATCTGATTTACTATGTTGTTGTTAGAACAATTATTTGGTTATGCAGCATAAATTCCTTGAGGGGAACTGCCTCCAATTGTTCCAGGTAATTCTAAAAGTTCATTTTCTGCTCTAATGTTCATTAGTTCATCAAAAGCTTTTCTGAACTTACCATAATCATTAGTTTTCAAAAACAGTACCAAATGTGAATTTTCTTTGATACGTAGTGAAATTTCGAAGCACATTTCTTTACCGTCATATTGAAATTTGGTAACTAACCTATTGATTTCCTTGCCTCTAATTGATAAATTTCCCATTGTGTAATAATTTAATTTTCTCTCGTAAATTTTTTTCTTCCTTATAATTAATACAATGATAAATCCGAAATTTCAACTAGATTTCCTGTTTTATCTAAGTTTGTGACAGTGAAAAATATTGATAATAAAAAATCATATATGTATGTGAAAATTGACAAGTAAGGTAGTTCTGTCATTAAAAATCTGTCAGTTTGGCGGATATTCACGAACGGTATAAGATTTGACTATAGAATTACATCATATTAACAAGAAAAAATCGTTTCGAAAAATGCAAAAAGGTCATATTTCAGTTCAAGCGGAAAATATATTTCCCATCATCAAACAATTTCTCTATTCAGATCAGGAAATATTCCTAAGAGAACTAATATCTAATGCAGTGGATGCCACTACAAAACTTAAAGCTCTTTCTTCTAAAGGGATTTTTGAAGGAGAGTTAGGAGACACGACCATTGAAATTCTATTGGACAAAGAAGCCAAAACTTTAACCATTAGAGATAAAGGAATTGGTATGGATGAAGAAGAAGTAGATCGGTACCTAAATCAAGTGGCTTTTTCTGGTGCAAAAGATTTTTTAGAGAAATATAAAGATGAATCTGGTATTATCGGTCATTTTGGTTTAGGGTTTTACTCTGCCTTTATGGTAGCAGATAAAGTTGAATTCATAACGAAGTCACATAAGAAAAACAGTGAAGGAGTGACATGGGGTTGTGAAGGAAATCCTGAATATTCTTTAGATAAAAACGATAAAAAGGAAAGAGGAACTGATGTTGTATTACATATTAGTGATGATGCAACAGAATATTTAGAGGAGAATAGAATAAATGAATTACTAAATAAATACTGTAAATTCTTACCTGTTGAGATCCAATTTGGAACTAAGAAGGAATTTATTCCTAAGAGCGAAGAAGAAGGAGCCGAAACAGAAGAATTTGAAGTACCCAATATCGTTAATAATCCTGAGCCTATTTGGAAAAAGAAGCCAAGTGAATTAACGGATGAAGATTATAAGTCATTTTATAATGAATTGTATCCTTATTCTCAACCTCCTTTATTTTGGATACATTTAAATATTGATTTCCCTTTCAATTTAACAGGAATTCTTTATTTCCCTAAATTGAATAATTCATTAGAGGTACAAAAAAACAAAATTCAATTATATAGTAACCAAGTATTCATTACAGATGATGTTAAAGAAATCGTTCCTGAATTCTTAACCTTATTGCATGGTGTAATTGATTCTCCAGATATTCCATTAAATGTTTCTCGTTCTTATTTACAAGCAGATAGAAATGTAAAAAGAATTGGTAGTCATATCACTAAGAAGGTAGCTGATAAGATGAATGAAATGTTCAAAAAAGAGAGAACAGATTTCCAAGAGAAATGGAATGATATCGGACCTTTAGTGAAATATGGAATGATCACAGATGAGAAATTCTATGATAAAGCAAAGAATTTTGCCTTATTAAAGAATGTAGGAGAAGAGTATTTTACCTTAGAAGAATACAAAGAAAAGATTAAAGTCAACCAAACGGATAAGCACGATAAGGTTATTGCTATTTATACGAGTTCTCCTGCTGAGCACGATAGCTTTATTCAATCGGCTAAAGATGAAGGCTATGATGTTTTAGTTACGGATACGATGATTGATAATCATTTTATGCAGACTATCGAGCAGAAGTTTGGGGATTATACTTTTGTACGAGTAGATTCTGATACCGTTGATAACTTAGTCCAAAAAGATGAAACGAAAGAGTCAGTTTTAAGTGAAGATGAGCAAAAAACAGTTGAAGATATTTTCAAAGGTCAAGTAACAACTGCTGGTGCTCAAGTAGCGATTAAAGCACTTTCTCCTGAAGCATTACCTGTAATGATTACAAAATCAGAATTCATGCGTCGAATGATGGAAATGCAATCGATGCAAGGAATGGGCGGTGCTTTCCCAGAAAGCTATAATGTGGTGGTAAATAGTAATCACCCGTTAATTGCTGATAAATTAATGAAAGCTGAAAACGAAGAGGAAAAAGGAAAATTAGCCAAGCACCTTTATAATTTAGCTTTATTAAATCAAAACATGTTGAAAGGAGCAGATTTAACCTCTTTCATCAAAAAGAGTTTAGATTTTATAGGAAAATAAGATCCATATATCTAAAATATCGAAGTCGGATTCCATTCATTTGGAATCCGACTTTCTTTTTTTTAATAAGATTGTATCTTTAGGTAAATCAATTGAAATGTAGTTTATATGTATGGATGGGTCATTGTATTATTAGTTTTTCTTTGTTTTTATACCATATTGCAAGGAGTCACTAAATTATTGCAACAAAGAAAACATCTAGAAGATGATACTCTTCGAAAAGTGGTTGATACAAGTATCCGTTATGAAAAAAATTATGATGCAGCGATAGGTCATTTAGGAATTTGTGAAAAATGCCAAAAGAGGTTAGAAGAAATTAGTAAAGAGTAAGGAGTCTCTATAATAGATTGAATTCATTAAGAACGAGAAATCAACATCGAAGAACAAGAAAAAATATGGCTAGTTGCCTTGAAAGAAGGTAAACAAACAGGATTAAAGGCTATCTTTAATCAATACTATAAATATTTGGTAGTAACAGCTACCCATTATGTGGTGGATCAAGATGTTGCAAAAGATATTGCCCAAGATGTCTTTTTCGAATTATGGAAAAAAAGAGAAACCATAAACATACAATCTTCCTTAAAAGCATATTTGAGGAAAGCGGTTGTGAATCGTTCATTAAATAAGATTAAAAGCGAGAAGAAATATAAGTATGGTGATGAAGGTTTTGATAAAGAAAAAACCTCAACAGTTGCGAGTTCTCAAAAAGAAATAGAGGCGAATGAACTGCAAGATATTATTAATGCAAGCATTGAGTCTTTGCCAGAACGATGTAAACTTGTTTTTTCATTAAGCCGTTTTGAACAATTAAGCCATCAGGAAATATCTGATCGTTTGGGCATTTCGAAAAAAACTATTGAAAATCAAATGACGAAAGCTTTAAAGACCATTCGAATTGCAGTGCAAAAATACGGTATTAGCCCTTTATGGTTTTTAATCTTTTATTTCATAATCGGATAGGGGATGAATGAATTAAAATTGTCATAGAATAGAGAAGCCTTTTTAGGCGAATTAAAATGGATAAAGATTTATACATATTATTGATTTATAAACGCTTGAAGAACGAAATTTCTGATAAAGAGCGTGTAGACTTAGATGCTTGGATTCAAGCGGATCCTGAGCATGAAGCTATTGCCCAAAATTTAGAAAATGAATGGCATTTAAGCGGTAATTATGAACCCAATATTCATTTAGATTTAGAAGAAGAGTTTTCATTTTTAGAAGATCGAATTAATACATACGAAAGTACAAAAGAATCTATTGAGCCAGAAGTGAAAACAATTTCATTACCCAATAAAAATAAAAACAAATCTAGGATGGCTTGGGCGGCTTCCATTGCTTTATTTATAGTTGCTGGATTTTGGATTTATAATTCCAGTATGCCAAAAGAGAATTGGACGCAATATGCTACTTCTTCTGGAGAAAAAAAGAAAATTGAATTAATAGATGGGACGATCATTTGGTTAAACGAAAATTCAAGTTTACAATATCCTGATAAATTTTTAGGTAATGAACGAAATGTGAAATTAGATGGAGAAGCATTTTTTGACGTAATGAGAAAAACATCCCAACCTTTTTCTATTGAATCTCCGTCAATGAAGACAACAGTTCTAGGAACATCTTTTAATTTAAAAGATTACGATACAGAAGAAATTGCTTCAGTTGCTGTAGTGTCTGGAAAAGTGAAATTTGAAGAATTAAAAAATGAAGCGAGTCATATAATTCTTTCAAAATCTGAGAAAGGTAGTTTTTTGAAATCTTCGAATATGTTGGTGAAACAAAAGCAAAATAATATAAATTCAAACTCTTGGCAAACGGGTGAATTAAATTTCAAAAATACACCATTTACACAAGCCGTTCAGGAAATTGAAAATCATTTTGATATTGAAATTAATTCTGATGAATCTTTAAATGATTGTAAATTTAATTCTGTATTGAAGAATCCCAAAATAGAAAATATTTTAAATAATATTTCTGAAGTATACGGAACCCAAGTAAAAAAACAAGGTGATATTTATGTCCTAGAAGGAGGATCTTGTAAATAATTAAACAACGACGAAGAGAGAATTAAAAGGAATGAAATTCAGTCTCAAGTATTTTATTGTTTTAATATTGCTCAGTGGATTTCAAATGCTCACTGGGCAATCCCTTTTAGATGAGGAAGTAGAATTTAATGTAAAAAATATTCCTATCGCTCAAGCGCTCTTAGAATTAAGTGAACAAACAGGAATTCCTATATCCTTTGATAGTTCTATTTTTCCGGAGAATAAAAGAGTCAGTCTGAATACTAAAAAATCGATTCAAGAAATTATTGCGGAATGTCTCATTCAATATAATGTTGAATACAAAGTTGTGGATGAAAGCATTATTTTAAAAGCTAAAAGATTAGAACAATTTACAGTGAGTGGTTATGTAGAAGATGAAGAATCAGGAGAACGTTTAATTGGAGCGTACATCATTGATGAACGTTCTGGTAAAGGAGCGACTACGAATGAATATGGCTTTTTTAGTTTAACCATTTTAGAGGGAGATATAAATATAAATGCATCATATATTGGTTACCAAATTTGGGAGAAAAAAATAAATTTTAAAAAGGATGAATCTTTAGTAATAAAAATAAAACAAGAAAATTCACTTTCCGAAATTGTGGTAAAAGCCAAGCCCATTTATTTTAAAAAAATAAATAGAACACAAAGCCCTCTAAATAAAATGTATTTATCTAAAAGGGAACAATCTTCAGCGTCTTCTTTAATTGGAGAAAATGATTTGTTGCAACATTGTTATTTATTACCAGGTGTAGAAACGGGTGCCGATGGTTTAGGAGGTATGCATGTCAGAGGCGGGGAGGTGGATCAGAATTTAATACTAATGGATGGTGTTCCTATTTTTAATCCTTCTCATTCTTTAGGTTTAATTTCTATTTTTAATTCTACGGCTGTTAAACATGTAACTCTAGAAAAAGGTGGATATTCTGCTAAGCATGGTGGACATCTTTCTTCTGTTTTAGATGTGAGAACAAACGAAGGGAATGTTAATAAATTTGCAGGAGGTTTTGAGATTGGTACAATTGCTGGAAGATTAACTTTAGAAGGGCCTTTAAAAAAAGGGAATGCCGGTTTTTTCGTTTCTGCTAGAAGATCTTTTGTAGATCCGATTTTAAATTTCGCTTTTAGTTTAGCAGGTGATGGCACCGAAAATTCTGGAAATTATTATTTCTATGATGTTAATTCCAAAGTACATTGGAAAGTGGGGGAGAAAAATAAATTTTATTTGAGTTCATATATTGGTGGTGATTCCTATAATACAGAAAGTACTACTAGTTATCGAATTGATACGGTAGCCATCATTCAAAATGATTCAATCAATATTATTCCTACAACAACGATTGTAGAAGAAAATGAATCTCGTTTAATTAAATGGGGGAATTTTAATATTGCTTTTAGATGGAATAAAGAATTCAATAAAAAAATGTTTTCTAATCTAACGATTACAGGAAGTAAATTCAATTATAAAAGTAATTTCTCTGATCAAAATTATTACTCTTATCAAGCAGAGGATTATACCGAAAATTATAATAATTATTTTTATCGGTTTAATACCGTTGTCAATGAAATTGCATTTAAGTATGATGTTGATTATATCCATACTCCCCAACATACTTTTAAATTTGGGGGAGGAATTAAAAATAGATTTTTTAATCCTGGTTTAATATATGCAGAAGATAAAGTTGGGACAGCTGTAGATTCTATTTTAAATGTAATTAATTCCACATCTGAAACTTCTTTCTTAATGGGTAGTGAAACACTTGTTTATGGAGAGGATCGAATTAAAATAGGAAGATGGGATATGACAGTAGGATTACACTTGTCTCATTTTATTGTTTTACAAAAAAATTATTTTTCAGCTCAACCCCGAATTAATATTAATTATAAACTACATGAAAAATTAAATGTAAATACATCGGCCACCAAGATGACGCAGTATATTCATTTGCTTTCAACTTTTGGAGGAGGTTTTCCTAATGATATGTGGTTTCCTTCAACAAATAGAACGAAACCACAACACGCTTGGCAATTTACATTCGGTTTAGATTATCAAATTTCTGATCATATCCTTATTGGTTCTGAGATTTATTATAAAAGAATGAAAAATTTAATTTACTATAGATCTGGTGCTTCGTTTCCTCAACTAACGGATATTAAAATTGAAGGTTGGGAGGATGAATTAGTGAAAGGTTATGGTGTTAGTTATGGTTGGGAAACTCGATTAGAAATTGCTTTAAAGAGAGTTAAATTTACGAGTAATTATACTTGGTCAAACTCTAGGAGATATTTTGATGAAATAAATAATGGGGATCCTTTTTCTTTTTCATATGATCGTAGACATTCATTTAAAAGTACTTTCTCTTTAAGGATAAGAAAAAGAGTTGATTTAACTTCTTCCTATATTTATGCAACTGGAAGACCCATTACTTTAGTTAAAACCGAAGGAATTCCTCTTTTAGTCAATAATTCAAATGGAGAAGTAGAACAAATTAGTTCTATTAATGGACATCGATTAAAAGATTATTCTCGATGGAATATTGGACTTGACTTTAATTATGATACTCGATGGGGAGGACATGTATTTTCATTCGGAATATATAATGTATTAGCAGAAAGAAATGTAATTTTCGAATATATAAAAGATGATCCTGGGACAGGAGAAACTCGATTAGAACAAACAACATTGTTGCCTTTTTTGCCTTCTTTGAAATACAAAATATTTATCAAATAATTTATTTCTATCATTTTAGTCTTTTAGGTTATATTTTTAATGATACTTTTCCACTGATTGTTTTGTACAACCTAGTTGTCCTAAAGATAAATTGCTATGAAAAAGATGTACAGTCTATTTTTTGGATAAAAATAGTTTAAAATGTAGAAATCATTATTTATGAACTTCTTCTTTTGAAAAAAAATGAAATACATATTATAGTTGTTTTATATATATTGAAGAAAAGGGCTAATTCATTTTTTAGAGAACTCTTTATTATGTTTAATTGGTACAGATATTAGGTTAAGAGGAATGAAAAATATAATTATTTAACTATATTGGAATTATTAATCATATCACATTATAAATAATAATACTATGAAGAAAGATTCTTTATTTCAAAAGTTTGAAGAGAAAGGATTAAAAAAGAAAAGTATGATCTCCATTAAAGGTGGAGCGAGTCCTAGTTTTACAGAATATATGGAATGTACAGATGATGAAAATAGTTCTAGTGGTTGGTCTGACGATTGTTATTCAAGGCAAACTGATGGATTTAGTAAAACTTGTTCAGGTTGTATGTGGTCTTAAAGGATTACATTACGTCCTTTTTCATAAAATTGTCAAATTAAAAAATTGATATTCAAGATGTAATCTGGATGTGATGCCTTTTATAAGTACAAATAATTATTACAAATGTAATTATTTGTACTTTTTTGTTTTAGACAATACAAATACATTTAATATAGGAGTTATTATTTAATAATTAAGGTAGTATTGTCTGAATGATGAAAATGCTAAGTTGGCTGGTGTAATAGTTGCTATAGAGTATTGGTTATGGTGAGTTTTTTCTCAGGTGTAAATTATAGATGGGTTTAATATTTAATCAATTAAAAACATCATAGTTAATTTATTTATTGCTTTTTGATATTAAAATTTAAAATATGTCTCATGTTATTTTTACTGTAAATACAGATGAGTCTTCTAATAATGTTATAGATTGGCTAACTTATTATAATGAATCTTTTATTCGAATTAATGGAGAAGATTTGAGCCATTTTAATGATGATTTTTGTAGTTCCATAAAAAAAGAAAAAGTATATGAATCAATATGGCATTGGAAAGGAGTAGCACTTGTTAGAAATAACATATGTAATAATGCTGATTTAACTAATGAGAAATTTAATGAATCAATAGATGTCTTAAATTCTTATTGTCATAGTGAACGTGTTGCCATACATCGTTTTTTTTATGAGAAATTAAGAGCCAAAAAAGAATTAGGATATAGCAATAGGCACGGTAATGAAATTAACAAATTAGTCGTTTTACAACATGCAATTGATTTAGGTATAGATGTACCTAGAACTATTTTAACTAACAAAAAAAAATATGTTATTAAATTTCTTAATTCTAATCCTACAGGAATTATAAATAAATCAATTGATATAGGCTTTATAATTAGAATGAAAGAAGAAGATACTATTAGATCTTATAAGAATTATACTGAAGAATTAACGCAAAAAAAGATAGAAGCATTACCTGATAATTTTGAAACTTCTTTATTTCAAGAAAAACTTGATAAAGAATTTGAAATTCGTTCTTTTTATTTAGATGGTTCGTTTTATTCTATGGCTATATTTTCTCAAAATAATCAAAAAACATCCATTGATTTTAGAAAATATGACAAAGAAATACCCAATAGAACTGTTCCATTTAAGTTACCTGAAAATATAGAAAAGAAATATGATGCTTTAATGAAAGAGCTTGGTTTAAATACAGGGTCGCTTGATATTGTTAAGACCAAAGATGGAAGATATGTTTTTTTAGAAGTCAATCCATCAGGTCAATTTGGAATGACGTCCCATCCTTGTAATTATAATCTAAACAAAAAAATTGCTGAATTTTTAATAAATAAAAATGGAAAATAAGAACACTTATAGCTCTGTAGTTTCAATAGTCAAGAAAAATGAGAAAAGATTGCCTATTACTTTTCATTTGATTACTAAAGTGAAATTGAAAAAGAATAAATCTTTAAAGGGATCGCTTTTAATAGAGGCCTGTGACTTTTACAATACTAAATCATTTTTAGTAGGGAAACCTAGAAAAACAATTTCTAATATTTTGAAACCTGAATTAAATGATTGAAAAAAAATACTTTAAACTTTTTAGTAATTGCATCCCTGTTAAAGGAGCAGAAGAAAGTTTAATATATGATTTACAAAGAAATAGTATATATGAAATTCCTAATTTATTATTTGAAGTATTGGAGCAAAATAAAAATAGAACACTTGAAGAATTAAAAGAATATTATAAGCAAGATTTAAATGAAGGCATCAAAGTTTTTTTTAATGAATTTGAAAAGGAAGAATTAGGTTTTTATACAAATGAACCAGATCTTTTTCCAGAAATAAGCAAAGAATTTAGTACGTCTTCGATAATTCAGACTGCAATACTAGAATGGAATTCAAATTCAAATTATGATATCATTAATATTTTAAGTCAGTTAGAAGAATTAGGTGTTACAGATGTACAACTTAGATGTTTTGATCAACTCAATTGGATGTTTTTGAATGAAATAGCAAAAGCAACTAAGAAAAGTAGAATTAGAAATATTCAAATGTTTATCCCTTTTGTTGAGGATTTGAAAGAGGAGGAAGCAGTTAATTTAATACATAAAAATTTAAGAATATCTCAAATAGTAATTTATGGAGCTAAGGAAAATAAAATATCAGGAAAAAAAAATACGCCATCAAATGATAAAATAATTTGTAGTACGCAACATATAGAAATTGGGCAAAGAGATTTTGTTTATACTGATGCTTTTGAATATCATATTGGAATCTTCACAGAAGCTCAACAATTCAATGTAGCTCTAAATAAAAAAGTTGCGATTGATGTAAAAGGGGGAATTAAAAACTATGTCAATCATGAAGAATCTTTTGGGAATGTACAAGACAATAAATTAAAAGATATTGTAACTCAAGAAGAGTTTCAAGAAAAATGGAATATTTCGAACGATCAAATTTCTAAATGCCAAGACTGTCAATACAGATATGCTTGTGTATTTAATTCTGATATTACTTTTAAAAATGGAACATGGGAAAAAATACTCAATTGTG
>JAHDFV010000417.1 GCA_020627985.1 Saprospiraceae bacterium | reverse complement strand
CATTACAGCTATACCATTTCTTGAGCCTTCATGGTTGGTATTACCTTCTATTGTTGTGAAGGTGTCATCATCTATGTCAATAATTATTCCTGTATGTGTCCAATCGAATTTCGATTTTTGATATAAGAAAATATCTCCTGGTTGAACGGCTACTTCATTCTTTCTAATTTTTTGATATCTAAAAAGTAAATCATTGTGCAAACCGTGCATTCCTAATGTATCACAACTGTAGGTTTGCGGCATTAATGTTCTAAAGTTTTTATTTAATGTAGCAGCTGCTTGATCTATAATTGTTTGAACAAATCCCATACACCAAAACCAAGGCGACCCATCATTCCCGTCCATATAACTTCTTACCCAAGGACCACTATTAGATTGCCCTTTTATAACGAGTTCTTGTGGTGTTCTTAATAAATGATTTTTTGCGGCTTCTATTATTAAATTTCTAAATGATGTGCTTTGTAACGGTTTTTCAAATGCATCTATCATATTAGCACACATTAGTTTGAATGTATCTTGTGTTACAATACCATTTGATGTTAACGTATGTATTTCTTGAAAACGCTTAACTGCTCGTTCTGTAGCTGGACCAAAATCACCATCTATTGCTGTAGCGGTTCCGCTTTCTGGATTTCTAATTGCAAAAAGCGTTAACCATGATTGTATTTTCATAACTTCTCGCTTTCTATTATTTCCAAAACGCTTTTGTGTATTTGGAATAGTAATCTCTTTTTGGTAGGCTGTTTTTTTCATTTCTTTGATTGGTTGTATTCTTGCTATTTGTCTATTCTTAGACTTTCGTATAATTCAACAAAACTTTCATAATTAAAATTTGGGAATAATTTAGGCATATATTCCTTAAATGAGTGAACATTTGGTTGACTCTCTTTTGTTAGTATTTCCACAATACTATTCTGCCACCAACCGAAACCTTTTGATTCTATTAATAATTTTAAATATCCTTCAAAATTTAAGTGTAAAGGCTCGGTATCACCTTCAAAAGCATAGAGATATAATCCTTTCTTATCAGATCTGTTTACAAAAAAACCTACACAACCATTTGATTCAAAAAACATATCTAAAGGTCTAAATCCTTTCATATCTGGAGCCCAATCATTAGCTCCAAAATCCTCATCCCAATCATACATTAATTTATCAATTGGATAAATGTCAAAACTTCCTTGGGCTTTAATCTCATATTTATCAAGTGTTTTCCAATGTAATTTTAATAATTCTAAACTTTGATAAAATATATCTAATCCATTTTCATCAATAAACTTAAGTTCTTCTGAAGTGTATTTGTTCTTGGATGGTTCATATTTAACCTCACTAACATATAGATTTTTATTTTCTAATATTGGTGTATATATGGGTGAGTAAAGTTCTTTTATCCAGTCTTTCATAAAATTTCAATTAAAAATTAATCTTGTTTTTTATAGTTTCTTTAGATGCTCTTCTTCCAGAGCCAGTAATTTTTTTAATCATTTCTTCATGAAGGGTAGCAGCATTAGTAACTTTTGCATTTGCTATTGGGTCTGCTTTAACAGCCATTATTCCAATTGCACTACTCTCTCCAAACCCAACTGCTTCCAGTTTATCTTTTGTTGCATCAGAATAATTAACTGTTTTTGGAGCCTTATCGCTTGTTACTTTATAATCCTCCGGTGTTGATCCTATATTGTGCTCTAACCTTTTTCTAGGAATATTAAATTCTCCTGATGATTTTTCTTTCCATTCACCTCCAATGTTTTCTAATTCTCTAGCTTCAACTACAAATGCTGTAGGAACAAATCTTTCAGCTTCAATTATTTCAATTATTTTTTCTTCGTGCTGATTAACATATGTATTAGATGAAGATTTCACTGCTTCAATCAAAGATGAATTTATACCTCTTCCATACTCAACTAAAACTACATATTTAAATGCTTTATTTTTAGTTTCGCCTTCTTTTGGAACAGCATTTTGAAGAGGTAATTCTATATATGTCTTATGAATGGCATTCAACCCAGCATTGATTGGAGCCAAATTCTTCCAATCATCTGGACCATGAAGTTTTCCGTTTAAAAGATGACCGTTACTGTAATATTTTATACCTCCAGAAGTTTTTCTATCCATTAGAACTTTATTATCATCAAACGGCATATTTGAAGATTGATCTCCTTCTGTCTTACTTGAAAGATATTTAATACTCATGGATGTTCCGAAACTACCTATCTTACCACCCCAAATGATATTATGATCTGGTATATCTTTATTTATCGATGTTGTATCAATAAATTCAATGGTATATTGTGATAATTTATCTAGTTCATTATCCAGTTTAGATTGTACCTCAGGTGTTGCCTGTAAAGATTTATTAGTTAAAGCATCTAAAGTAACATCTATTGATTGGGCTAGTTTTAATGCTTCTTCTTTTGCTTTAATGGTTTCTTCATTTGGTGAATCTATTTTGTTGAAATTTGCTTTTATAAAATCTTCAAAAATTGTCGGAGTACTTTCAATAATAATATTATACTCTCCATTTTCAGTTTTCTTAATGTATAATTTATGGTGCTCTCCAGATTTAGTGTCAAACTCATCATTTACATTACTCAAATCTCCTTCTCCATCATCCTTATTTTCAGCTTTCTTATTTCCTTTTTCTGTATTAGTTTTCTCACCAGTATCAATAAAATAATCCCAAGTTGTTTCACCATCAACAACTCTAGCTTCTTCAATCACTGGGTGTGCTTCTTTCCAAACTGATAACATTTCTCTTGCTTTGTCCTGACTAATATTACCTTCTTCATCTACTGCATTAGTTGATTTACTCT
>JAHDFV010000416.1 GCA_020627985.1 Saprospiraceae bacterium | reverse complement strand
ACTCTTGATGCACCTAATGGCATTATCTTATTAATGGATGTACTTTGAGGTTTTGGATTTTCAGTTTCACAGGAATAAAAAGCTAAAAAACCAATAGCGACTAAAATGACTTTGAATGTATTTTTCATTTTTGATTTAATAATTGGATAATTTTATTGATTTTGATCTTTCTCTTTTAATTTTTTTCTTCTTAGATATATACTAATGATATAAGATAAAATTAATGGAATAGATAAAACGAGTGAAATGCCAGTTAAGTATATTAAAACAAAATAAGCGGCATCGTGAGGTGTGGGATTCCTTACGCCTCCCATTATATTAAATACAACTCTATGTAAATTTAATAAGGTTAAAACAGAAATAATAATACATATTGGCATTAGAGTAACCGTAATGATATTTATTAGATTTAATCGAGTAAATCGTTTTAAAAAGAAAAATAATAGGGCTAATCTCCAAGCAGCTACAATCGCTAAAAACCAAACATTAATCGTATTGGCGGTTTCTATAGTACAAAATCGTTCAACGGGTATAGCATAAAATATAGCAGGAAAAGAAGTAAGACCTATAAAAGTAAGCACCCTAAAGTAATTCCAATCTTTGACTTGATAAGGAAGCAAGATGATCCAAATAAACAGCGCCAATGCAAAAATATATATCACAGAACCTAAACCAAGATGTTGTAAGAGCTTTGCACCTGAATCATCCCAATATCGGCCCATTCCCACAATCCAAGTACCAATGAGTCCAGCAATAAAATGTTTTCGATCAAAGGATAACATTTCATCTCGAGACAATCGGAAGGTTAATAATCGAATAATAGTTGATATTACATTCATTGGAGGGAATTAAGGAGTGATTTACTTTTTACATAGATAATAAAAAAATAGCTTCTTTCCTTCTCTTTAGCTATAGGTTTGAAGGATTCTGTAAATATTTTTTCATTTTTTCTACATTTTTGTAACCACATTTAAATTAGTCCTCGTCATAGGGATTGTAATTATTATTGAAATACTAAAATTTAAAAATCATGGTAGAAATACTAGTTCCAATAACGCTTTTTATTTGCATTGCAGCAGGTATAATCATCACAACTTTTATCAATAGAACAGCAAGTCATAAAGAAAGAATGGCATTGATAGAAAATGGACTAGACGCTTCCATCTTTGATGAAAAATCAAGAAAGAAAAAAAGAAAGAAAGATGAAAACAAAGAGCATTCTTTGAAATGGGGAATGGTTGCAGTCTCAGTAGGTATGGGATTTATCGTCGGAAGTGTATTAGATAGCATACTTGGATGGGGAGATGTTGCATATTTTGCCATGATCATGGTCTTTGGTGGAGCGGCTTTAATTGCCTATTATTTCTTGATGGATAAAAAAGAAAAAGAGGAGAAAAGAGATAATGATACCATGGTCTAGAAATACCCTTATATACTCTGTTTACTTATGATAGCGTCAGTTTGAAGCAGTTCCTTTGGGACTGCTTTTTTTATATAAAAAATCCCGTTTTGATAATTATTTCAAAACGGGATTTTTAAAAGAGTGCTTTAATTACGAATTCGTACATGCCATTTCAACAGTGGGCAAGCCCGCAGCAACTAATTCAGAAAATTTAACTTGCACATTCACTAAATTTTCAAAACCTCTCGCTTTTAAGATAGAAGAGGCAATTGTAGATCTATATCCTCCAGCACAATGGATGTGGTAGGTTTTATCTTTATCAATTTTATCCATGTTATCATTAATAAAATCAAGAGGTTGGCTTACAGCAAAAGTCAAATGTTTATTATCGTGCTCTCCTGGTTTTCTCACGTCTAAAACATCAATCTTTTTTCCAGAATCTACAATATCTTTAAAGGTAGGAACATCAATACTATAAATTTCGTCTAATGATTTTCCTGCATTTTTCCAAGCTTCAATTCCTCCTTTCAAATAACCTAAGGTATGATCAAATCCAACTCTAGATAAACGAGTAACAGCTTCTTCTTCTTTCCCTTCAGGACAAATCAATAAAATAGGTTGTTTTAAATCTGGAATTAAGGCACCAACCCAAGGAGCAAATCCTCCATTTAATCCAATGAAAATTGAATTAGGAATAAATCCTTTTACGAAATCTACTTGATGTCTAACGTCTAAGATTAATGCTTCTTTTTGAGAAGCAATCTGTTCAAATTGTTCAACAGACAAGGCTACTGCTCCTCGTTCCATCACTGTATCAAAACTATCGTAGCCTTTTTTATTCATCATGGCATTTTGCGCAAAATATTGAGGTGGTGGTAAAAGACCATCTGTTACTTCTAAGATAAATTCTTCCCGAGACATATCTGCTCGTAAAGCATAATTTACTTCTTTTTGATTTCCTAGCGTATCAAATGTTTCTTTACTCATGTTTTTTCCACATGATGATCCTGCACCATGTGCTGGATATACGATAACATCATTAGATAATGGCATGATTTTATTCCGTAAACTATCAAACAGCCATCCAGCTAAATCTTCTTGAGTTAATCCAGTAGCTTTTTGAGCTAAATCAGGTCTTCCTACATCTCCAATAAAAAGAGTATCTCCAGTAAAAATGGCTTTTTCATTTCCTTCAGCATCTAGTAAAAGATATGTTGTACTTTCTGGAGTATGGCCAGGCGTGTGAATGGCTTTAATGGTTACATCACCTAAAGTAAAAAGCTCTCCATCTTTTGCTTCATGTTTGTCAAATGCGGTTTTTGCACCTGGACCATAAATAATGGGAGCACCAGTTTGTTTCGATAAATCTAAATGACCAGAAACAAAATCTGCATGGAAATGCGTCTCAAAAATATAT
>JAHDFV010000049.1 GCA_020627985.1 Saprospiraceae bacterium | reverse complement strand
GATTTTTGGAAGATGCCAAATGAAAATGATAACAACACCACTAATTGATAAATCAAAAATTCACACTATATTATTACAGCGACCTCCTGTAGTATTAATAGATGAAATGATTCATCACGATGAATCAACAACTGTCTCTTCTTTTGAAGTAAGAGAAGAACACTTCTTCGTAAGAAATGGTGTGTTAAGAGAGTCAGGGTTAATCGAAAATATAGCACAAACTGCTGCTTCAAGATTAGGATATTTGGCATTAATAAGGAATGAACCTTTAGCATTAGGCTATATTGGTGCCATTAAAAAATTGAAGTTTCAGTTTTTACCAAAAGTTTCGTCTCAATTAATTACTGAATTAAAAATTGTAAACCAAGTATTTAATGTAACAATTGCTAGAGCAACAGTCCATGTAAATAATGAACTAATAGTCAGTTGTGAAATGAAAATATTTATAATTGATACGGATGACCAACATACCAACAAAAAAGGATAAGAAATCCATGATTCATACTACTGAAATTAAAGTGAAATTCAGTGATGTTGATCCCCTACACATTGTATGGCATGGAAATTATATTCGTTATTTTGAAGATGGCAGAGAAGCTTTTGGAGAAAAATATGGTTTATCATATCTAGATGTGTTTGCCAATAATTTAGTAACACCCATTGTAAATGTAAATGTTGATTATAAATCGCCATTAGAATATGGAGATACTGCCCTTGTTGAAACAACTTTTATAGAAACACCTGCAGCTAAAATTATTTTTAACTTTAAAATATTTAATAAAAAGAGTAATAAGTTGGTGGCTACGGGTACTTCAACTCAAGTCTTTCTAGATTCGAAATCCAAGGAATTATTTTGGACGAATCCTCCTTTTTATGTAGAGTGGAAAAAGAAATGGTTAGGAATATGAATCCTTCCACCCATATGATTGCCAATAATATGATTAGTTCTTTGGGCTTTAATACTGAAGAGCACATTACTGCATTTAAAGAAAGTAAATCAGGTATTCAAGCCTATGAAACATTAGGAGAAACTTTTTATGTTTCGGCAATTAATGAAAATCATTTAAAAGCAGAATGGGAAAAATTACAAATAAAAAAGAATTGTTCTAAGCTAGAGCAACTTTTCATTTTGTCCATATCTAAAACCTTATCTCAAACTCCTATTTCTATCACAGGTGAAGATAGCCTCATTATCTTTTCTACGACGAAAGGGAATATAGATGGATTATACAAGAAGAATAATCCGATGGTTTTATTAGGAAAAATGGCTAATAAGATTCGATATCACTTTAAAATGGTGAATAATCCTGAGGTAATTTCTACAGCTTGTATTTCAGGTACTTTAGCTTGTGTTATAGCACATCGATATATACAAAGTGGAAAGTATAAAAATGTCATCGTAACAGGAGGTGATATCTTATCCGATTTTACATTGTCGGGATTTAATTCTTTTAAAGCCTTAAGTTCAAAGCCTTGTAAACCATTTGATAAAAATAGAACGGGTGTTAATTTAGGAGAAGGTGTAGGAACAATTCTATTTTCTTCTGAAAAACAGGTAAAGAATAATTCCATTACGGTTAAAGGAGGTGCATCAACGAATGATGCCAATCATATTTCTGGTCCTTCTAGAACAGGAGATGGTTTGTTTTATGCGATTCAAGAATCAATGGATCAAGCTGAGATTAATGCAGATCAAATTGGATACATCTCTGCTCATGGGACGGCAACACCTTATAATGATGAAATGGAAGCCAAAGCTTTTAATTGGGCAAAATTACAAGATGTTCCATTGAATAGTTTTAAAGGTTATATTGGACATACTTTAGGCGGAGCAGGGATATTGGAAGCTATAGCTGCTATAGAAAGTTTAGAACGAAATGAATTATATACCAGTTTAGGTTTTGAAGACATAGGGGTAAGCCAGCCTATAAATGTCCTAAAAGCATATCAATCCAAAAAAATGAATTTTGTTTTGAAAACAGCCTCTGGTTTTGGAGGATGTAATGCAAGTATTGTATTTCATAAAGAATGAAAAAATCATTATATATAACGCAATATTGTCATATTCAAAACAACTGTATTTGGATAAATGGAGAACCCATTTTTCAAGAAGGAGATTCTGAAAATTTTAGTTCATTTATAAAATCAGCTTATAAGAATTTGAATCAAAAATATGCTAAATTCCATAAAATGGATCCTTTATGTAAATTGGGGTATATTGGTTCAGAATACTTGTTTCAACAGATAAATTTGGATGAAATAGATAAGAGAAAGACAGCAGTTTATCTTTCAAATTCAAGTAGTTCTTTAGATACAGATTTAAAACATCATAATAGCATAGCTGATCTAGAGAATTATTTCCCAAGCCCTGCTATATTTGTGTATACACTGCCAAATATTGTAATTGGTGAAATTTGTATTAAAAATAAGATTCAAGGAGAGAATGCTTTTTATATCTTTGAGAACTTTTTAGCTGTAAAACAGTTTGAACAATTAGAAATGCTGTTCAACACTACAAATACGAAGTCGTGTTTAGGAGGATGGGTCGAGTTATTAGATGAGACTTATGAATCATTTTTATATTGGATAGATGAAAATCCTAATGGAGAAGCGATACCTTTATCTGCCGATCATTTGGAATATCTTTATACAACCAAAAAATTATTATAAAGAATGGAAGCTTTTGCTATCAAACTCAAAGAACAAATTATTACACATTTGAATTTAGAAGATCTTGAACCTGATGAAGTTGGTTTAGATGATCCTCTTTTTGGTGAAGGATTAGGCTTAGATTCTATAGATGCATTAGAATTAATTGTGTTTTTAGAAAAGGAATATGGTATTAAAATCGAAAACCCTGAAGAAGGAAAACAAATTTTCGAATCCGTAAATACGATTGCTAAATTTATTGAAGAACACAAAAAATCCTAAAACATGTCTCAGGATATCTGGGTAACTGGAATGGGTACTATTTCTTCCATTGGTTTAAATGTGGAAGAATCTTATGCTTCTCTGCTAAAAGGAGAAACAGGAATTGCACCTATGCGTTATTTAGAAACTCGATTTAAAGAAGAGTACCCTGTTGGTGAAGTTAAACTTTCGAATGATGAGTTAAAGCATATCATTCAACCCACAACACCTATTATTTCAAGAACAATATTGTTAGGAGCAATAGCCGCTAAAGAAGCCGTTAAAAGTGCTGGAATTCATGATCCTAATGAATTCCGTACAGGATTCATTTCTGCTACAAGTGTAGGAGGTATGGATATCAGTGAAAATGTTTATCAAGAATATTTGACTAATGGTACTATAGATGATCTACCTTACATGGGGATTCACGATTGTGGAAGTAGTACAGAAATCATTGCGGATTTATTGGGAATTAATGATTTCGTCAGTACGATAAGTACAGCTTGTTCTTCTTCGGCGAATTCTATTATGTTTGGTGCTAGATTAATCAAACAAGGAATATTAGAAAGAGTAATAGTTGGAGGTACAGATGCCTTGACTCGATTTACGCTTAATGGTTTTAATTCTTTAAAAATAGTTGATAAAGAACAGTGTCAACCCTTTGATGCCAATAGAAGAGGTTTAAACTTAGGTGAAGGTGCTGGTTTTATTGTTTTAGAATCTGATGCTTTGGTTCAGAAAACAGGAAAAAAACCTTTGTGCAAACTAGGAGGTTATGGTAATACAAATGATGCCTTCCATCAAACCGCTTCTTCTCCAACAGGAGATGGAGCAGCAAATGCTATGCGTAAAGCCATGAAAATAGCGAATGTAAACCCTCAGGATATAAGCTATATAAATGTACATGGTACAGGTACGCCAAACAATGATTTGTCAGAAGGAAATGCATTGATGCAAATATTTGGTGATCAAGTTCCTGTATGTAGTTCAACAAAAGCTTTTACGGGTCATACTCTAGGAGCTGCAGGTGGAATTGAAGCTGTCTTTTCGGTATTAGCTCTGCAAAATCAGGCTGTTTTCCCTAACATGTATTTAGATACTCCGATATCAGAACATAATTTTATTCCGAATCAAGAATTTCGTCATCATGAAATCAATCATGTCTTATCGAATTCTTTAGGTTTTGGAGGGAACTGTTCTGCACTTCTCTTTTCTAAAAATTAATTGTCAAATTCAATATTTTTATGAAAATCTACATTAGAGGCATAGGTAATATTTCTCCTCAAAGAACATTTGATAACGATGAATTCTTAGATGAAGTAGTAAACCATGAAGGAAATAGATTGAATTTAGTAGCTCCTCCTTATAAAGAAATATTGAACCCAAGATTAATGAGACGCATGTCTAAAATAATCAAAATGGGAGTAGCAGCGGCAAAGATTTGTTTAGATGAATCAGAAATAGAAATGCCTGATGCTATTATTATAGGTACAGCAATGGGTTGTGTCAAAGACACAGAAACTTTTTTGAAAGCTTATGGTCCTGAAGAATCTTCATTAATTACACCAACTGCTTTTATTCGTTCTACACACAATACCGTTGGAGGACAAATTGCTTTGTTGTTAAAATGTAACCAATATAATTTTACTTATGTACATAGAGGTTTTTCCTTTGAATCTGCAGTTTTAGATGGCATATTAAAATTAAAAGAAGGTGAAGGAAATCATATACTTGTTGGTGGAGTAGATGAAATGACGGATAATTCTTATTTAATAAAAGGACATCTCGGAAAGTTAAAACCTGAATTACAAAATAGTCTAGATCTTTTTAATACGAAATCTCCTGGTATAAGTGCAGGAGAAGGATCCATATTCTTTTTATTATCTAATCAAGAAAATGAAAAGAATTATGCTGAATTATCTGGTTTATTTATGGTGTATAAACCTAAAAGTCAAACAGAAATTCAAATGGCTTTACAACATGTTTTAAAACCAAAAGACCTTGAATTAAAGGATATAGATGCTATCATAATTGGTAAAAATGGTGATCAAGATCAAGATGCATTATATGATGAATTCTTACAAGAAATTCAGATTGATGTACCCGTTCTAGGTTACAAACATTTATGTGGAGAATATGAAACTTCTTCTGCTTTTGCGCTTTGGTTAGCTGCTAAAGTAATTAAAGAGCAAAACATACCTAAATCTACTATAATCAAAAATATAGATAAGAATAGTGGAATGAAACATGTATTGATTTATAATCATTATAGATCTGTGAACCATAGTTTTTATTTAGTGTCTACCTGTTCTTAGGATGAAAACTCCTTATATAATATCTAATGTTTTTTTTATCATTCTTGCCATTTTTATTCTCTTGGCTCATTTTTTCGTGGGGATCAGTTTATTGTGGTTATGCTTATTGGGTTTAGCCTATTTTATTCTAACAGCTTATGGTTCTGGAATCATCCAATCCAGATATTTTTTTCCTACAATTTATAAAGGAATACCACAGAATCAATCAAATATTTCTATATCTTTTGATGATGGTCCTGACCCAGAATTTACACCACAAGTGTTAGATTTACTAGATGAGTTTAATGTAAAAGCGACTTTTTTCTGTATTGGTAATCGAATTAAAACTAGCCCAGAATTATTACAAGAAATAGATCGGAGAGGACATATTATTGGTAATCATACCTATAGTCATTCTATGAAATTTGGTTGGATGAATTATGCTAAAGTACTAGAAGAATTACAAGCAACTGAAGAAATTATTTTTGAAGTTTTACAAAAGAAATCGAGATGGTTTAGACCTCCATTTGGAGTCACCAACCCTAAAATTGCAAAGGCAAATCATTTCTTAGGTTATGATGTTATCGGATGGAATGTTCGATCTTTAGATGCTCGAATAAAAGATGAAAAAAAGATAACAAAAAGAGTTATCAAGAGGTTAAAACCAGGCTGTATTGTGTTATTACATGATGTTTATCCTCGTGTTTTGCCAGTTTTAAGAAATCTTTTAGAGTATGCGAATGAAAATAGTTTTAATATTGTTCCATTGAATGAACTAATAGATAATAAACCCTATGAATAAGTTTATCATAACAATGACCTTTCTTTTTATGAGTATTATTTCTCTTTCTGCACAGCTGGAAGGATTTAATGCGATGAAAGATGTTGAAAGTTTTAAAACTCAAATGAGCAAAGAAGCCGTTTCTACTACATCAATCAGTAGTGATTTTGTTCAAAAGAAATACTTGAGTTTTATGGAAGATGAAATTGAATCTTCTGGTGTATTTAAGTTCAAGAAAGATAATATGCTTCGTTGGGAATATGTTTTACCTTACAGCTATACGATTGTTTTGAATGGAGATAAAGTGAGTATCAAAGAGAAAGGAAAGAAAGTCAATGAATTTGATATGTCTTCTAACAAGACCTTCAAAAAGATCAATGATTTGATGTTGGATTGTGTAAGAGGTACTGTTCTTGAAAATGATGAATTCGATTTAGAATATTATGAATCTAAGGATAATTATTTAATTCATTTGTTGCCAAAAGCCAAAGAATTAAAAAATATGTTGCAGAACGTTTATATTTATTTCGACAAATCAGATTATCAGGTTTCTTCTATTAATATGACAGAAGAATCAGGTGATTACACTAAGATCATCTTTAAAAATAAACAATTGAATGAAAAACTATCTGAGGAACATTTTATGGTTAAGTAGTTTTTTATTTGTTCTTTCCTGCCATCCTGGGCAATATTACCAATTAAAAAAATCTAAAGCAGAATCAGTTCTTCCATTAAGTCCCATCTTTGAAGAGATTACAAAAGCTCAAGTGTATCGAGCGAGTATGAAGTTCAAAGATTTTGACATGGGTGGTCAATTGGTTTTCCGTCAAATGGAGCCCAATGTCTTTCGAATTGTGTTAATGTCTGAAATTGGAATTAAGTTTCTAGACATGGAGCTTCGCCCAAAAGAGAGAATTATTCATCAAGTCAATGATCAATTGAACAGGCCTATTGTTCTAAACTTGTTTGAAAAAGATTTTCGTTTGTTATTAATGAATGATTTAGATTCATATAAAACTTCCTATAAAAAGAATGAAGAGTTTCCAATTATTTATAAATTGCGGAAACTTGGAAAAGGGAAACGATTTTATTTTAATCAAATAAAAGATTCACGTCTATCTAAAATTGAAAAGGCGAGTAAATTTGGTAATAAAAAAGTAAGGATACAATTCGAAGATTATGAAAATGATATTCCTAGAAAAGTAACCATTCAACATTTTACCATACCACTACAATTGACGTTAGATAAAGTAAAGCGAAAAAAGTAATAGTTATGTTATTAAATGATTTTTTCACCATTCTTGAAGAAAAGACTGAAGGGGATACTACAATTTATAAAGTGAAGTTGAATGAAAATCATACTATTTTTGATGGGCATTTTCCTGGAGATCCAATTGTGCCAGGTGTATGTCAGTTACAGATTTTAATTGATATTTTGACTCAAAGAGAGCAGGTAGATTATTTTTTATCAGAATCAAATCAAATCAAATATATTTCAGTAATTAAGCCTCAAGAAACACCTACATTTTTTATTTCATTTAAAGTTGAAAAGAAAGAAGAAGTTGGACTGGTCTTAACAGCTCGTTTCTATAATGAAGATCTGATTTATTTTAAAATGAAAGGAAAATTTACGCCTTCATTAGTAGCTTAACACTTAATTTTCTTCTTGCGTTTCCCAAGTATGATCGCTCAATAATTTTACCGTTGCTTTAAATTCATAAGGAGTACTTTTTCCCCATTCGTTGGGTCCAACCATAGAAAGGACATGTTTTCCATTCTTACGAAGATACAAATGATAAATATGACCAATTAAAGGCTTGAAATTTATTTCAGCCGAATATATACTTTCCGAAATATGAACTCTATCTCTAATTTTTTCGGCCTGCTGATATAAAAGATCTACCTGTTTTCTAATTTGTTCCATTTGCATTTCAGTCTGTTCATACATGGCTGAAACAGCAAGACCTTTGACTCGACCTTTATCTATGGGTTTGATAACCGCACTTCCAACGGTATGCGCATAAGGCAATATCGAAGGATTTTCAGCAACCTTATCTTTGTCAATTGGATTGATAAATTCTTCTTGATCGTTCTTATTTTCTTGACTCATTTTCTTCTTGTATTAAGATCGCATCTTTTATCAATTCATAAAATGCTTCTAAACTTAAATCATCTATTGATCGAATAATATAATGCCTTAGTAATTTTTGTTCACCTGTTAATATTCTATGAGGATCTTTTAACCAAGGACCATTTATTAAACCCAAAATAAGGTGATCTTGTTTAGGATTCATAAAGCAAACATCAGTTTTATACGTATAAAAAGGGACATTCCATTTTATTCCAACCTTAACATTAGGAATAAAATCTAAAAGGAGCTGATGCGTAACTAGCATCAGCTCCTTTATATCCTCATGTGGATAATCTATGATAAAACTGTCAACTGGATTCATTATTTCAATCTAAATTCTCCTTCACCAGATTTATATCCTTTATTGAAAATTTCAACTTTATAATTTCCTTTAGCAAAAGGAGTATCAGGTTTCCAATTCAAGCATTGATTCACTGATTTATTTTCATAAGGGACATCTTGAGCTTTGGTAAATCTCATTTCTTCTTTGTTATCATTATTAACAAAGACTCCTGATCCTAAGTTTTCAATATACATTGTTTCACCTAGGGGCGTGATAACTCTCACTAGAAATTGTTCTCTTCCTCCTTCAGCAACACGATTATCTAGAGCTGTATAGCATATTTTCAAAACATCTACGTTTTTTGCATAGCGTTTTTTTACCATTTTGCCACCAGATTTTAATTTATAGCCAACAATTTCTACTTTATTTACTCGAATGATTGAACCCAAATTCACTTTAGATTCTAAAAATTCTTTTTGTTCCTCTAATACTTCTTTAGCTGCAGTAACATTTTCGATGATAGAATCTTTAGACTCTTTGATTTGTACTTTTTCTTCTCTTTCTTTGACTACGGCTTCTTCTACAATCTTCTTTTCTTCTTTAACCTGAACAATTTCATTAGTTAACAACTGATTTTGTTCTTCCAATTTATCTATCTTATCCAAAAATAAAGCTTGTTTTACCCTCAAATCATTTAATTGCTTTCGAGCATCTGCTAGAGCTTGATCTGATGCATTATTAGAATTAATAGCTTTGGCAATTCTATTCTTTTGCTTCTTTAATTCCGCTTTTTGCTGTTCAATAATGGTTCTTAAATCTTCATTTTCAGATAAAGCTTCATCTAATTCAGCAATAGCATTATCGTATTCGTCTTCAAGTTCTTTGTTCAATACTTGAGCTTCATTGATTTCTACTTTTTGCTGTTCAATAATTTCTTCACTACCGAATTTATTGAATAATAAAACGGCTATAATTGCCATTAATAGAGCTATGACGATACCGGCTCCTACAAGCAATTTTCTTTGACTATCAACTGTCGTTGGCATGGTATTTTTATTTTATATGTTAAGATTCACAATGATAATGAATATTTCTCTTTAATGTTGGTTTTAAAACGTACTTGAGCTATAAACGTTCAGTTTTAAACGCTTATTTTAATATATTTGAACATTCCAATCAATACGTAAAATAAATACATGGATTTTAATTTAGATAAAGATATTGTATTCTTTGATTTAGAAGCAACAGGATTGAGTATCGTAAGAGATAGAATCGTTCAAATTGCATTAGTCAAATACTCCAAAAATAATCCTGAACCGAAAGAGTTGAGCATGTTAATCAATCCTGGAGTTCCAATATCTGAAGAAGCCATGTCTGTTCATGGTATTTCTCCCAAAGATGTTGCCAATAAACCCGTTTTTGCTCAAGTCGCGCAACAATTATATGATTTTATTGGAGATTCAGATCTAGGAGGCTATAACTCTAATCGATTTGATATCCCTATGCTGATGGAAGAATTTGCTAGAGTAGGCATGGAATTAGATATTAGTAAAAGGAACCTTGTTGATGTGCAGCGCATTTTTTATAAAATGGAACCAAGGACTTTACGGGCTGCGTTGAAATTTTATTGTAATAAAGAATTGGTGGATGCTCATGATGCTTTAGCAGACGTAAGAGCAACTGTAGACGTTCTTAAAGGACAATTGGAAAAGTATAAAGAAGTTGATTATTTGGACGAAGAGGGATATGTTTCTATAGAAAAACCTGTCAGAAATGATATGAATGCGATTCATGAATTTGTGAATGATTTACGCTTCTTAGAACCAACACAAAAACTGAAATCCAATGATCAAGGGGAAGTAATTTTTACCTTTGGCAAATATAAAAACCAAACTGTAAAAGAAGTTTTCAAAAAGGATCCCAATTATCACAATTGGATTCAGAAAATGGAATTTTCAACGATGATGAAACAAATTGTAAAGAAAATATATAATGAAATAAGAGGGTAGTGCAAAACTACCACCCAACGAAGAGAAAACTAAACAACATGTCTATAAAGAATGGGCATATATGGTTCTTATACCTATTATTTTTGCTATTGACTTTTCAGTCTAATGGACAGGATGCCTATGTTGTAAATTATGATGTTTTAGTTTCTCAATTAGAAGAAGCTTTAGAAAAAGGAAACCATCGAGCATTTTATGAGATCGGCGGTCTATTGGATCAAAAAGAAATTAAAGAGAAACTAATAGATGTTTTAAATGAACATACTGTTTTTCCAAAAGAACAAATCTCATTTACTAAGAATCTTTCCAGAGAAACTTATTTTGATTTTTTAAATCAATATGAAAACCAAATAGAATATTCTCCTATTCTACGAATTTATTTTACCCAATCATTGTCTGAATTAGAAACTGAACATCAACTTGTTCGAAGAAGAAGATTATCTGAAAAAGAAAAATCTATTGAATTTAAAAGATGGGTTAATATACTAGGACAACAATCAGTTGAAGAACCATCAGAAATATTTATCCGCCATCAATTGAAACAAATTGCTCAATTAAAAACGTATGAAAGTTTTGATTATTTATTAGGCTGCTTAGAGAAAAAGAATTTACCAGTCAATATTTTAAAAATGGATTTTATTTCTGAAGCCATATGTGATGCCCTCAGTGAAATTGATGATCCTTCAATATTGCCTATTCTTTTAAACGAAATAGAAAAAGGTAAAATTGAAGATAATAAAGCTATATTAATTTTATCAAACATTACGAATGTAAAATTCGAAGAAAATTCCTCCAAAAAAATAGTAAAAAAATATCAATCTACTTTAGATTCTTTAGGCGCTTTATCTGAAATGAGAAAATATGGATTTAATCTAGAGAGTACAACTCGTATAGAATATTTTATGGATGAGGTGGATTATTATGGATATATGCTTTCTAATTATTACATGGTTCCTTGGTTGAGGAAAAATGCAATCAGAGAAATGGTAAAGACAGGTAATTCAAGGTCTTTATTTCATTTAGCAGGAGTATTATATGCTCAATTTAATAATGATTATTTTGATACTTCAATAATAGAAAAAGAATTGTCCGAACTTTTAGATTTGTCGGTTTTAGTTCAGAATGAATCAAATACTTTTGTTCCCATTAATGGTAAAGAAAAAGATGAAACGTATTATTTTAATTTAGTAAAATATTGGGCAAAATATCATCAAGATTATGAATACAATAGTGATGCCCGAATTTTTGTAAATTTAAAATTAGAAGAAGAAAATGAGGAGTCTGCTTCACGCTTGTTTAAAAAATTAACTTCTGAAAATGAAAAAGTTGCTTTAAATTCATTTCAAGAATTGTCTGAATTTCCACATCAAATCATTTCTAGATTAAATGAAAAATATCAACCGATATTAAGAAGGGCTCATCCGAAATTACCTGATTTTAGATATCGTTTTTTAGAAAATGTTGCTTTGTTGAATGAATTTTGTGAAATGGAAAATATTTCTGTTTCATTAAATAAAAATCTTTTATCTCTTTTAGAGGAGTTAAAAAAAGACAATTTAAGTATTAAAGAAAGATATCAAATTGAAGATCAAATTATAAAAGAATTGTCTATAAATGATATAACAGGTATAGAAATTAATGGCTTTATTTATTCAAGAAATGTAGCTTTTAATTTTTCTATTTCTAGGATTTTAGATATTTATTACTCTAGCGTTTTTGATGATATTTTAAAGAACGATAATCAAGTAAGGTTATTCTTGAAAAAAACGGCTTTGTTTAGCCAAATTGGAATTGGTGGTATTTGTAATCGGTACGCGCAAAAAATAGAAAAGCAAAAAGACAAATTGAAACCTAAATTAATAAAGCTAAGTGAAAAAGAATATGATGAAGATATTCGGAATGCTATATCTTATATTCTTGCAAATGAAGATGAAAATGAAGGATTTCTAATCACATTAAAATCATTCTTGCAAAGCCCATTGTCTTATGAAGAAAGAGACTGGTCTTTAATTGAAGCTCCCAAAAGAAATGAAATTAAAAGTGTTTTTAAAAAAATAAAAAGCACAAAAGAACCAGAGCGTTTAAATGCATATTTAAATTATTTATCCTACCATGCTGATGAAAAATATTCTTTTTATTTAATTCAACTTTTAACTAGTTCAAATGTAATTGCTCAAAAAGGAGAAATAACGAGAACAGTTGCAGATGATGCTGTTCAAATGCTAGAAAATATTTATAATTTTTCTTTTAGAAGAAATGAGAACGAATCGCCAAGAGAAAGTGCTAAGGATTGGGTTAGTTTTTCGAAAAAAAATAAGAAGAATACAGAATGGTCTATTTCATTTTTATCCCTTAAAATTGAAAAATTAAAAAAGAAGGAATTTGTAGAAATTGATCAAATAAATGAAATTCTTTTACAAAGGGATTTAACGGATGATTTAATAGAAGAAACCTTGTCTTTATTGCCTCATTTGAAAATGAAAAATAATGTAAGGAAATTAGAGTTTCAAGATAAATTACCATTAACCTTTTTATCCTATTTTGAATCTTTAACTTTTAGTGCTAAATATTTGGATGACGTTATTGATTTTTTTCAAAGAGAAGATCAAGAGGAATTATTAATTTTTTGTAATAAATTTCTAAATGAAAGTAAGGATATTCTAAAAGGAAAATACTATAATAGGATTTGTGATGTTGATGGAATGTTACAGACTATAAAAGAATCAGATCAAAAAACAAGAGAAAACATCATAGATCTCTTGATGAATTATTTAGATGATTCTGAATTTATTTCCGAATTTGAAGAGCGTAGAGTTTTACAAAGAGTTTTTGTTTTAAAATTTGGTCATTTATCTATTCAAGAAAAGTTAGAAAAAGCAACTACTTTTATTGATGACCCTTTGCAAGTTTATAATATTCAGCAAAATATTTTAAACGATATCAATTTAGACGAATTAGCTGAAGTAATAAAGAGTTATGATTATTTAACGAATCATAAAAATGAATCAGCATTATCATTTTTAGATCATAATTTTGGATTGCCCTCTTATATGTTTGAAACCCAAAAGAAAAGAGATTTATTATTGAAAGATATTCAGCAATTAGAAGCTTCAGCATTTTATATACATTACCTTAAAAAATCAGGTTTAGAATTAGAAAACTCATCGGGAGGGATAGATTACAATAAAATAAGAAATACCTTAGAATTTGATATTGTTAGTCCTTTCTCTAGTAGTATTTCAAAAAATAGAACCCATTATGCTCTTGGTGTGATTAAACTATTAGAAACTAAATTCCCAGATCATACTATCAATTCTTCTTTTGATAAAGATCTAAGACAAAAGGCTTTTTCTTGGATTCAATACTTAAAAGAACAAGGAAAACTTGAACGAGGTAAATTGACAACTTGCTCCTTTAATCATACATCTTAATAAAGATTTAAATCTAAAAGTTTTCATAATCGTCTAGATATAGACCTTAATATTTAACTTTTAGCATTACTTTTGTGTTATAATACATGGAAAAACCATTGAAAATCAAATCTTAAAACATGTTTGGTTCTTTTTGTCCTTATTCTCATAGTATAAAGGGAGAAAATGAAAAGGGACGATATCAAATTGAAAATACTAATCTTGAATTCAAGATTGCATATTCCTATAAAGATTTACCAGAAACCCAGAGTAAACCTGCTTCTTTATTTATAGATTCAACGTACCAAAATTTATTAGAAGAACACCCTTCAATTGGGATGGAATTTATATACCTGCCTATTTATGAAAATGGAATGTATATAGGTACAGTCATGGCGCAAACAACCTTGGTCAAAGGAGATGAATCTTTTAGAATAGATCCAAAGGTATCAGGAATTAAAGGAAAGAGTCAAAAATGGTTGTTAAAGAATATTAAATTAAGATCTTTTGTCGTAGGTAATTTATTATTGACAGGTAATTATGGCTTACAATTTCCAAGTAAATCTGCTAGAGAATCTTTTGTGATTGTAGATATCGTGACCAAATTTGCTTTACCGATCATTGAAAAAGAAAAAGGATACAAATTTTCAATTCAATTCTATAAGGATTTTAATGAAGAAGATACTGCTCAATCTAGTTCATTGTTACAATCTGGTTTTCATTGTTTCAAAGGAGAAGCTTCAATGGTTTTAGAAGTGTTACCTGAATGGAAGAAATTTGAAGATTATTTAGGGGCAATGAGTTCTAAATATAGAGTACGAGCCAAAAGAGCATTCAAAAAAGGGAAAAATTTAGTCCGAAAAGATTTGTCCTATGATCAAATCTACTTTTATCGGAAACGCATACATGAATTATATAGAAAAGTTTGTGATGCTGCTGATATGAATTTAGTCCATCTTTCTCAGATTTATTTCCCAGAATTGAAGAAACGTTTAAAAGACGATTTTAAAATGATCGCTTATTTTATAGATGGTGAAATGGTGGCTTATTTTACTATAATAAATGATCAACAAGAAACGCATGCTCATTTTTTAGGTATGGAGAATGCTTTTAATAATAAACACCAATTATATTTAAATATACTATACGATATTATTAGAGTAGGAATTGAGTCAGGTTCTAAATTTGTTGATTTTGCACGGACAGCTCCTGAGATAAAAAGTTCTGTTGGGGCGGAGCCAAATGAAATGTATATTTTTGTAAAACACAGAAATACATTTCTTAATAAATTTGTAAATTCTGTCTTCACTTATTTAGAGCCTAAAAGAGATATTGTTTATCGGAGTCCTTTCAAATCTAAAGGAACTTCACAAACGGAAAAAGTAGTTTCTTCTGAAGTAAAATCTACACCACAAAGTGCAAATTGATTTTTGAGATATTAATGTTTACAAAAAATCCCTATTGAAATATTTCAATAGGGATTTTTTAATTTAAGAATTAGATTTCTTAAAATCAGCTAAGAATTTTTCTAAACCAATATCTGTTAAAGGATGCTTGAATAATCCTTCAATCGTATTTAATGGGCAAGTTACCACATCAGCTCCAGCTATTGCACATTCTTTGATATGACCAGAAGTACGAATAGAAGCGGCTAATACTTCAGTCATGAATCCATAATTGGCATAAATTTCAACAATTTCATAAATTAATGCCATTCCATCCCAGTTGGTATCATCAATTCTTCCTATGAAAGGAGATACATAAGTTGCTCCAGCTTTTGCCGCTAATAATGCTTGAGCTGCAGAGAAAACTAAGGTACAATTGGTACGAATTCCATTAGCAGTAAACCAACTGATTGCTTTGATCCCTTCTTTAATCATCGGAACTTTCACTACAATGTTTGGTGCAATTGCTGCTAAAATCTTTCCTTCTTCGATCATTCCTTCGAATTCAGTAGAAATGACCTCAGCACTAATATCACCATCCACTAGGTTTGCGATTTTTTCATAATGGGCTAATATATTTTCTTTACCCGAAATCCCTTCTTTAGCCATTAATGAAGGATTGGTAGTAACACCATCTAGAATGCCCAAATCTTTGGCTTCTTTGATTTGATCAATATTTGCTGTATCAATGAAGAATTTCATATCTTGATTTAAATTCGTTTATAAATGTCGGGCAAAGATAAGGAAATGAAACATAGACTGCTGATTTTTTTTCTAGTTTGGATGACTTTTCATTTCATAGCTTGTCATAGTCCAGATTTAAAAGGACATTGGCATATTCAATCAATGGATCAAACAGAAACATTGTTTACACTTGATTTTGATCAGGATACAATTTGTATCATGAATATAAATTCATTTTGGTCTACTTTAAAAGGCTATCGGAAAAAGGATAAAATTTTCATTTCCACCCCAAAAGGATGGAGCGGTTATGAGTTATCGATTCAAAATGAAAAATTAATTCAAATTAAAGATATTTTGACTTCTGAACAATATAAAGGCAAAAGATGTGATGAAGCTTGTTGTAATTCAGTTGATGAATACTTAAAAGATTTAAATGTTGATATTCAGATGTTATTAGTTGATTCATTGGGATTAATTAATGATATACCCGCACAATATTTGTTTTTAGGTCGACCCAATAAATATTATAATGAAGCTTATGGTGATGATATATTATTGTCAATCAATAATCAATTCACAACTAACTATACTTTGCCATTTGTTCATGATAATCAATTGGAAAGATTTATCAATATCCCTTTTATTTATAAAATAATTGCTGACAAAGAAACCACGCTAGCGCAAATTTTAGGCATTAAAACAGAATTGAATAAAATAGGTGTGGAAGAGATATTTATAGCTACTTCTTTTGAGAAACAAGAGAAAAATGACTTTAGGTATATCCTTGTAAATGAATTAGATTTTAAGAATCCTCAAATGAAATGGGGAACCTACTTGACTTTAGGGAAATAAAAAAGCGGAAATCATATCGCACCGCTACAACCCTTTACCTTTGCTTGCTTTCGCACCTGGAGGATTCAAGGGGAGCTAGTCGTATGACTCCGCCGCTGCAAATGTACGATGATTGTTTCTTTCATCCAAGCATTCTTGGAAATATTGATAATTAAGAGCAAGATATTATTCTAAAATGATTTTAAAATGCTGGTTGTGAGATATACAAAAGGTTCAAAAAAAAGCATAAACTAGATTCCATAGAGATGAATCATGATGAAAATTCTTTAAAATGAAAATTCAACTTTTATCAATTTTTAGTCATAAAGTCTGTACTATATCTAATTATTTATATATTTATCAAAACAAAAATTGTGATATAAATAACTGATAATCAATTCCAAAATTAATGTTATGAAATAATGTCACAAATAAACAAAACGAAGAAAAAGAAAAAACATGAAAACCGTTTATTTCATCAGACATGCAAAGTCGAGTTGGGATGATATGTCTTTACGTGACTCTGAAAGACCATTAAATAAAAGAGGATATAGAGATGCTCCATTTATGGCTAAACTTTTTAAAGCTAAAGAACTTAAACCTGATATAATCTATTCTAGTCCAGCAGTTAGAGCTTACACTACAGCTAAATTTTTTGCCGAAGCCTTAGAAGTAGATTTGGAATCTATTCAGGTAGATGGAGATTTATATTTGGGGAATGAGGATTATATTATAAGTCAAATTAATGCATTAGATGATAAAATAGAAACGGTTTGTTTCTTTGGTCATAATCCGACGACTACGAATCTTGCTAATATTTTTCATGATTCTTATTTGCCCAATGTCCCAACATCTGGAATTGTAAAAATTCAGTCCAAAAATTCATCTTGGAAGAATTTTAGTCTAAAAGAAGCTAAATTTGTAGAAATGCATTATCCAAAGCAATACTTTACATAAATTAAAGTATTTTGGATCTTGTTGTGAAATT
>JAHDFV010000415.1 GCA_020627985.1 Saprospiraceae bacterium | reverse complement strand
CTCAATTTGAAGGAGGGATTAATGTTCCATTTATGATGAAATGGAAAGGTAAAATACCTGCGGGAATTCGGTTTAAAGATCCCGTTTCTTCTACAGATATTTTTACTACCTCTGTATTAAATTCAGGAGGAACTTTACCCACAGATAGAAAATATGATGGCGTTAATTTAATCCCATTTCTTAATGGTAAAGAAAAAGGAAAACCTCATGAACACCTTTTTTGGAGAGCCGATCATATTTGGGTTATGCGAGATGGAGATTATAAAATGATACTGAGTACGCGAGATGGATGGGCAGAACTTTATAATTTAAAAACAGATAAATCTGAAGAGATTAATTTAAAAGAAAAAATGCCTGAAATGTTTGAAGAAATTAAAAGAAAACATGAAAAATGGCAAAAAGAAAATCTACCTAAAAAACCTTTGTGGCCTCGAATTATGGATCATAAATTTTTAATAGATGGCAAAGAATATCTTTTCCCTGCATAATCAACCTCTCTTAAAATGAATTAATTTACTTCAACACAAAACTTGTATTTTAATCAACCATTTAATTAAAGAATTATGAAAAAATTATTTTTTTTTTGTTTTTTCAGTTTTTTTATATTAAAAACTCAGGCCCAAAGACCAAAAATGCACTTAAAAGCAAAAATTGGTTTGCAGAGTTTAAGTTTTGTTTATAAAGAAGAAGCCATTTCTCGCGAATACTTTGGAGGCTTTCATGGTGGTTTTGGTTTTAGAGTGATGCAAAAAAAGAAAATGGGAGAAATTAATTTCGATTTTATACGTAATTATCTTTATTTAGAACAACCTGAAAATGGTTCTATAATTTATAAACAAAATTCTTTTGAATTACCAATCAACATTGGATATATTACCTTAAAAAAACCACTGATTAAACATTTCCTATATGGAGGAGTTGTTACTGAATTTAAAATTAAATCAAAATTAATATTCCTAGATTTGCCCGACACTGATCCTATCAATTTAAAGCCAAGAGAACTTGGTTTAAGTAATCCCAATTTTCATTTTAGATTTGGTACACAGATTGATATTGCTATGTTCAATTTGGATCTAAATTACAGTTTAGGATTAAATAAATCATTGAAAGAGAATTATAGAACCCAGAGTCATAGCCTTAAATTTTCTTTAGGTTTAATATTTTAAAATACGCCTACTATAACCAAATCATGAGTATCTTAAATATAAAAAAGAAAAATTTTCTTAAAGCAAAACAGATCCTTTTTAATTTCGTTTAACATTCGGGCTTAAATCAATAATATCTATCTTTACCAGATATAAATATCAACCATGAATAAATTTGGATTACTTACTGCTTTTGTATTATTAAGTATCACTACAATTTTCTTCTTTTCTTGTCAGGAAGACAATTTTGATACCAGTTCTGATATCATGTTAGAATTTTCATTAGATACGTTACGCTTCGATACTGTTTTTACAGAATTAGGTTCTGCTACCCGTATTATAAAAGCATTTAATACCAGTAATAATCCAATTGAAATACAAAAGGTATTTTTAGAAGAAGGGAATCAATCCAAATTTAGAATAAATGTGGATGGCTATACGGTTAGTGCTAATGGAACTGTTATGACAAATTCTAATGGAACCATTACGGATACTGGCGAACCCTTACCTGCTATTCCTGTTGCTGGAAAAGATAGTATTTACATTTTTATTGAAGTAACGATTGACCCAGATGAACCATTATCTACCAGTCCATTTGTGTTATATGAAAAATTGAAGTTCGAAACGAATGGCAATGTTCAAGATATAACACTAGAAGCTTTTGGTCAAAATGCGAACTACGTACCCAGTCGTTTTAGTGGTGAGACTATAAATTCTTACACTTGTAATATGGGAACAATTACTTGGGATGATCCCAAACCTTATGTGATTTATGGAATTTTAGTGGTAGATACCTGTGAATTAATCATACCCGCTGGAACGGATATTTACGTACATGGCGGATTAGTCAATGCGGGAGGTGGTGTATTTTACAATGATGGAATTTGGATCTTTGGTCCAGAAAGTCAATTGAGAATGCAAGGGGAATTAAATAATCCTATTACGATACAAGGTGATCGTTTAGAAGAACCTTTTCAAGATGTCAGTGGTCAATGGGGAGGGATTCGTTTCCTAACAGGAAATAATGTGCATGAAATAAATTATACGAATATAGAAAACTCGATTGTAGGCGTTCGAGTGGATTCTTTAGCCAATTTAAACATTACCAATTCGCAAATTAGAAATACATCAGGTCCTGGAATACTTGGATTACATTCTACCATTACAGGAAGCAATTTATTAGTTGTAGATAATGGAGCCAATTCTGTACAATTAGAATTTGGAGGCAACTACGATTTTAAACATTGTACTTTTGCTAATTATGGTACAGATTTATCCAGTCTACGATTAAGCAATGCTTTATGTTTGGATGATTTATGCGGCGATTGTCTAGGAAATGATTTAAATGCATCCTTTACGAATTGTATTATTTCTGGATCTAGAAATGATGAAATTAATTTCTTTGATCGAAATTGTGGAGGCGAAGCCTTTAATGTTTCCTTTGATCACTGCATTGTAAAAGTGAATGAACTCCTAGATGATTATCCTAACTTCTATACTGAAAACTGTCTTAATAGTTCTTGTTATAATTTACCGTCCGATGAAAATTTATTCTATGATTTTTCTGATGGAGATTATCATTTAGATACCTTATCATTTGCAGAAGAAAAGGCCATTCCACTCCTAGGATTAGAAAATGATTTAGATGGAATTATGAGAGACAATGTAATGCCAGATATGGGTTGTTATGAATATATTTAT
>JAHDFV010000048.1 GCA_020627985.1 Saprospiraceae bacterium | reverse complement strand
GTATTGACTTAATAGAAGTGTTGGGCTAAGAATAAAAATAGTTAACAGGAATTGCAAGAGTATTCTGTTCATGTCTTTGATTTAAAAAACAAGTCAATAGTAAAGGGAGATAGATGGGGAATATCAGAAATAAATTTTCTGATTATTTGATGAAAATAAAAAATAATTAATAGTTTTTACTACTTGGATGTACAATTTTTTAAGTATTATTTTATTAGAGATCACTTATAAAAAACCAATTGAAAATAGTATTAAAACGGATAATTATTTTAGATTTAAATTTATTATTTGTCCCCTTCATGTTTTAAGTAAAAAACACTTTAAATTTACGACATTTAAAAAGATTATACATTTAATTGGATAAAAGTGCTAAAAGAAGCTCAACAAAAAAGAAATCATTCTTCTTGTGTTTTATAAACTAAGTAATGGATAATATTTATGATTATTCTTTAGAAGTAAAATCTCAAAAACTACAAAGAGTTAAATGGAATCTTAACATTAAAACAAATAGTAATTAGCAACTCATGAATTGTTGAATAAGTAAATGAAAATGATGTACTCCTTTTTCCATTGAAGGGGAAAAGCGTCCTCGTTTATATAATCTAGATTGTATCCCTTTTTGTACTCGTTCCACAACCCATTCGTCTTCTAATTCTGTCTGATCGAGAGCGAAATCTTCTTGTTGAGCTTTGGCGTTAGGGTATAGATAGGTTCTAAAATTAACTGTAGTAGTATTAAAAGAAGTTGGTTGAACGATATTAAGAGAAAGACCCCATTTATAGAAATTGAGCATTATGTTAGGGAATAAAAAATAGTAATAAGCGTATACATTTTTTCCAAAATCTTGATGACCTTTTGGTATTTCAAAATTATCAGCACCATCTTTTCCGATGCCTAACTGAAGATTACAATAAGGATAAATTTCTGTAGAATAATTCTCAAAATCTAGAGCAGCATTTAAGGTTGGGTGAACAAAAGGAATATGTAATCCTTCAAGATAATTATCGCAATATAAGGCCCAATTAGCATTAATTTGATAATTCTTAGATTTAGAAGAATCAAATATCATAGAATCTAATGGAAGAAAAGATAATCGTTCTTGAATAGGCTTTATCATTTCTTTAAATGAAACAGAAGGGTTCAATGATGTAAATAGCATTCCTGCCCATTGAGCAAAAGGAATGTGAGGTAAGTTATCATCTTCACAAGGAAAATTTTCAGCTTTATCAAAAGCAGGCATACTTTTAAAAGATCCATCTAAACGAAAACAACGACCATGATATTTACAACTTAAAATTCTAGATTTACAACCTTCCTCAATTAAAATCATCCCTCTATGCGTACAAACATTAGAGAGACAATGTATTTCTCCATTTTTATCTTTTGTAAAAAGAAGTGGTTCATTGAATATATCAGGTAATAAATTAAAAGGTGCTATAGAAATATTAGATTGAATCTTTTTTGCATCCATTGCATAATGCCAGGAAGTAGAAAAAATCTTTTCTTTTACTTTTTCAAAAATAGTTTTACTCCTATAAAATTCACCAGGTAGTGTAGATGATTTTTTAATGTCAGGATGTATGTTGAACATAAATGCCTTGGTTTTCTAGCAAATGTAAATTATATTTTAAAATTAATAAAAAATCAATAATATTTATCCTCCAAAACCACTACTCATTTCAAACATCGGTAAATACATAGCTATTAAAATGAAACCAACAATGATTCCTAAGAAAACGATTAAAATAGGTTCTAGCAAAGAACCAATCATAGCGGTGCGTTGTTCTGTTTCTTCTGAGTATTGTTCAGCTAAAGTTTGAAACATTTGATCTAATTTACCTGATTCTTCTCCTACTTTAAACCTAATATTAGTTGGATTATATTTATTATTTAGGAAATCAAAAAAATAATCTCCAAAAAAACACTCACATTTTTATGGTTTGGACTCTATAATAGTGTAAGGTTTATAGCCAGCAATGTTTATCATGCAAATTATAACACACCCAATTAAATGTGAGTAAAGAAATTACAATTACTTTAATATTTAAAACAACGCAAAGAGTCATAGACTAAAATAGTCTATGGCTTTTTGTATTGAAATTGTCGGCTAGAATTATTTCTTAGCGGATTAATGTCAGTACAAGGACAATCATAAAGTAATAATCCTATTACTTTAGTTCTAATGAAAATTGTAATCCATATCATTCTTCTTTTATTTTTTATGGGAAGCAGAACCCAATTACTGGCACAAACTTGTTGTTCTGGGGGTGTACCTTTGTCGGGGAATGTCGGTTTTTCTCCATCGAATAAAGGAGCATTTCAAATTCAAATAGATTATGATGATAATGTATTAAAAACATTAAAATCGGGTTCTGATAAATTAGATGATGATGCACGAATAAGACATACTCGTTCTATTATTTATCAAGTAGGATATGGAATTACTGATAAATTATCCATTGATCTTTTTCATTCATTCATTGGTCAAGAACGAAAAATTCAACAAAGTGGAAATACAGATATTTTAAGAACGACTGGTTTTGGAGATTTAGCCCTATTGTTAAAATATAAGTGGTTGAGCTTTGGAGAAATAGAACATACTTCGATTACTTCTGCTTTAGGAACGAAATTCCCTATAGGTTCAACAACGAAAAAAAGTGACTTAGGATTAACAATTAATGCAGATTTACAACCAGGTAGTGGATCTTTTGATGGGATCTTTTGGACACAATTTATTCATCAATTAAATGCTCGTCCATCATTAAATATATCGTCAACGATCATTTACAATCTGAAAGGAAAAAATAAAGATTATTTAGATGCCTTTGAATATAAATTCGGAAACGAATTTCAATTCCATATAGGAGTTTCTGATCGAATTTTAATTGGAAAGATGATGAATGATCCCAGTATTCAATTTAGATATCGAAGAGCTTCAAGAGATCAACAAGAAAAAATAGAAATAGAAAGTACTGGTGGAGATTGGCTTTTTTTACATTTAGATCATAGGCTTTGGTTTAATCAAAAAATCGCTTTCCATGCTGGAATAGATGTTCCTCTTTATGGTAGAGTGAATGGTACACAATTAAGTCCTTCATATAGATTGAATGCTGGTTTTTATTTTTTATTTACGAAGGAGAACAAAGATTTAAACAATTTTAATTTATAAATTGATTTACAATGAAATTTAAAATGATTTTAATTTTAGTATTATTTAGTTTCTTTTCTTGTAAAGATTCTAATGATTCGGGTTTTAATAATAATGGAAATAATCCTACAGATAATGAGTGGCTTATTCCTTGGAATGAAGTAAAAGATGGTGGTCCAGGTAAAGACGGAATACCCTCCTTATCAACACCACCTCATTCTAATAATGAAGCGATGGAAGATTATATGGAAGAAGATGATTTAATTATTGGAATTAAAGTTGGAAATGTTGTTAGAGGTTATCCGCACATTATTTTGGACTGGCATGAAATCATTAATGATCAAATTGGAGATGCGAAATTTGCATTGACTTATTGTCCATTAACTGGAACAGGAATTGCCTGGGATCGAATTTTAAATAATGGAGAAGAAACTACTTTTGGTGTTTCTGGATTGTTATACAATACCAATTTAATTCCTTATGACCGGAAAACGGATTCGAATTGGTCACAAATGAGAAATGAATGTGTCAATGGAAATTTATCAGGGGAAGATCCAGTACAATATCAAGTAATAGAAACTAAATGGTCTACTTGGAAAAGTATGTTTCCAGAAGCAGAAGTTGTTGGCGTTAATACAGGTTTTGATCGAAATTATGGGAATTATCCTTATGGAACGTATATTAATAATAACGATTATTTAATTTTTCCCATTTCTCCAGATGATGATCGATTGCCTAGAAAAGAAAGGGTCTTAGGGATAAGAGATAATAGAGATGCAAAAGTGTATCGATTTTCTTCTTTTAGTACTTCGGCCATTCAAATTATATCAGATCAATATAAGGGAGATGAAATTATAGTAGTTGGAAATGCTGATAAAGAATTTATGGTAGCTTTTAAAAAAGAATTATCAGACGGTTCTGTTCCTCAATTAATTCCAAGTAATTCTAATGCTCGATTTGTAATGCAAGATAGCAATGGAAATAAATATGATTTATTTGGTACAATTGTAGAAGGACCAAATGAAGGAGAATATTTAATCCCAGAAGATTCATATATGGGTTATTGGTTGGCTTGGGGATCATTTTATATTGATGCCGAAATTTATGGAAATTAAATCTTTTTATTCGGAATAAAAATTGAAAAACTTGCACCATTATTTTCTTCGGAAGAAATAGTAATTTTCCCTTGATGATTATTTATTATTTTCTTACAGGTAGCAAGACCTAATCCTATTCCCGTAGAACTTTTATCCAATTGGTTAAAAATCCAAAAAATTCGCTCTTGATATTCTTGACTAATACCAATGCCATTATCAGAAACTATAATTTCAACACCTAACGGAGAAGCGTTACTATTAATTTGAATAATAGGTTGTATTTTTTCTTTTTTATACTTTATGGAATTTTCAATTAAATTTTGAAATAATTGAACCATTTGTATTTTATCGCAATAAATATCATTTAAATCATTAACAGATATTAATACATTATTTTCATTTAAATGGTGTTGTAAATTCATTAATACTATTTTGAGAATATCTTCTAAAGAATGATATTCCAATTTCATATTTTCTAAACCATATTTAGCTAAATGTAAAAGGCCATCAATAATTTCTTTCATGTTAGAACAGCCACTTTGAATATAGCCAATATATTCTTTAGCATCAGTGCTAAGTTGATCTTGGAATTTACGTTCTAATAATTGTGTAAAACCATTAATAGTAGTTAGTGGAGATCGTAAATCATGAGAGATAATACTGGCAAATTGTTTTAGTTCATCATTAACTAATTTTAATTTTTGATTAGAATCTTCCAATTCTCCAGCATATGATTTTAATTGCTGGTTCATTTTCTTTTCTTTTGTCAAATCAGCCATGATTCCAAGAGAACCAATTATTTTACCCTTTTTATTTAAAATAGGTGAGCCTAAAGTTAAAACCCATCTATCGCCCTCATTTTTAGTTTTAATTCTTAATTCGTATCGATTAGATGAACCTTTCAGTCTTTCTTGAGATTGTTCTCTCATAAAGGCAATGTCTTCCTGATATAATAAAATTGAACTAACATCTTGACCAATTAATTCATCCTTCTTGTATCCTGTAATTTCTTCCCACCTCCTGTTGACTTCCAGACATTTTCCTTGATTGTCTACAAACATGACTCCCTCATTTAAGTTTTCCATCATAAAAGGATAATCCACTGCATCTTCATTCATAAATGCAAAAGTGTCAGGTAAACGGAAAGCAACCATTATCGACCATAAAGCAGAAAGTATAAAATGAAAACCCCAACTATTTAGAAGAATAGCTGGATTACTATTTAGGACAACTATAAGAAGTAAAATCACAGATACAGGTAAATAAATGAGTACATGCTTTCTTTTGTTATATATGATAGATGTTGCCAACGTAATTAAAGAGTAAGCAAAAATATTAGAAGTATTCTCTGGATTTTGATAAATTGAACATAGTAAAACAACATGGCTAGGTACTAATCCTATTGCAAAAACAATAGGTAAGATATAAGCTTTAATTTTTTCCCAAAACGTGAGGCAAAAACTAAACAGTAATAAGCCAATAATAGTAGCATAGGGGAGGGTTGAAAAATCTAAACCCAATATAAGAATAGACAATACCAGAGCAAGGATATTGACCATTACAGCAATTCTATATTTTAATGTAGTTCTATTCAAAGTAAGCACTCGTTATTGATTCAAACGGGGAGTTTGTAGTGCAACTACAATATATGATGAATTTAAACGATAAGCAATCCCTTGAATTTTAATTCAAAATATTCTTGAAAAGCTTCTTCGGGTTTGAGATTGTTTTCTTTTAAAAAAGTAGGATCAACTAGGGCGGAAAAGAAAAATTTATCACTTAAAGATAATAGAGCTGGTCTCGTTTTGCGAAAAACCCCTTTTTCCATTCCTTCTATATAATAAGTTTCTAAAACAGTACTGGCGTGATCATAAAATGCATCTACCTGACGCCAAAGTTTAGGAAATAATAATTTAATATCTTCCATAAGTAAGCTAGAAATATCCGTCAAAACGGGTATCATATAATGCATTAATTGTTGATAACGGTCTTCTAAAGATAGATTTTGATTAGAGACAATGGATTCAAAACCCATCAGTGCTTCCATTTTGTATGCTAATGCTTCTGCAACGATTTCTTCTTTAGTAGAAAAATATTCGTAGACGGTTGATTTACTTTTTCCAAGGAGATTGGCAACCTTATCCATCTTCAAATCCCTAAGACCCTGATCTCTAAAATAAGGGTATAACGTAATAATCCATTCTCTTCTTTTCTTAGGATTTTGCTTTCTATTTCTTGTCAATGCTTTTCTTCCCATAGAACAAAGAAAAAGAAAAATCGAACTATATTTTAATGTTAGTTCGATTTTTTATAATTTTGTTTTATAGTTAAACTAATCAAGTGTATTATGCGTGATTTAAAATACCTTATTGCTTATATTATTCCCATCGTGGTTTTTTGTTCTTTGTATTTTGGAGGAATTTGGTCATTTTCTGGGTTTTATATTGCTTTCGTCTTTATTCCGATCATTGAATATTTTTATACCGGAACAACTGAAAATCTAACAATAGAAGAAGAAGATAGTCAACTTAAAAAAACATTTTTTGATTTTGTTCTGTATGCAAATGTTCCAATCATTTGGTTTTTGACCGCTTATTTCTTTTGGACCGTAAGTCAAGGAGGACACCAATGGTGGGAATTAGCAGGAATGACCTTAACATTGGGAATTTTATTAGGAGGAAATGGAATTAATATCGCTCATGAGTTAGGACATAGAAATACCTGGTACGAAAGAATGTTTTGTAAAATGCTTTTATTACCCTCTTTCTATATGCACTTTATTATTGAGCATAATTTTGGACACCATAAATGGGTTTCAACAGATAAAGATCCTGCTTCTTCTCGTTTGAATGAAACGATTTATGCCTTCTTTGTTCGTTCATCAGTCATGAGTTATGTTTCTGCTTGGAAGATTTCTTTTGAGCAAGCAGAACGAAAAGGAGTTTCTCCTTTTAATCCGCTTAAAAATCCAATGTGGAGCTACCAAGCTTGGCAAATCTTATATTTAGGACTTATCGTTTTCTGTTTTGGATGGTATATGCTTCCCTTCGCCATTGTTGCAGGTATAATGGGCTTCTTATTACTTGAATGTGTAAATTATATCGAGCATTATGGTTTAAGAAGAAAGATGTTAGAATCAGGAAGATATGAATCAGTAAAACCTCATCATTCTTGGAATTCTAATCATGAATTGGGTCGTATATTTTTATATGAATTAACCCGCCATTCTGATCATCATTATAAAGCGAATCGTAAATATCAAATATTACGACATTTTGATGAATCCCCTCAATTACCTCTAGGCTATCCGGCTTCAATTTTAATGGCATTTATTCCACCATTATGGTTCTCGTATATGAATCCAAAAGTTGAAAAAGTTAGGCAACAATTCCAAATGGTATAATTAAAAAAGAGGCTGTCTCAAAAGGGATAGCCTCGTTTTTTATAACTGTTAGAAAATTTTCATTTTGTATAAATGAAAAAGGCAGTATTTAAACCTTATAATCTAGGGCAATTAAGTTTATTACCACCCAGTTTAGAAGAATTGATTCCCAATAATCATAGTACGTTTGGTTCATGAAATTGTAGAGAAAAGAATTGGGCTTAAAATATGGACATGTATCTATCCCAAGAAAAAATAATGGGTCAGCGTAATTCTTATTCCAGAACAGGTCCATGTGCCACTTTTATGAGAATGAAGGAAAGATCATATGAAAATGGTCAATTAAAGCCTGGATATAATTTACAAATTAGTACAAGTGACCAGTATATATTAAACTATGGACTTTATTTCAACCCTACCGACACACTAACGCTGCCATCTCATGTAGAACAAATGATAGAAATGTATGAGCATTCACCTAATAAGCTGGGTGCTGATGCAGTTTATGGTTCAGAAGAAAATTATGAATTTTTAGAAAAACATAAAAGGTTATCACGAATAATTGATTATGAACAAATTGATTTTTTTGAAAATACTGCATCATCCCTCTCAACCGTAGCTAAGGCTACACTTTTCGAGTCCTTCTTTGTCTTTTCCAAAAATCTCTAATTCGTCACTCGTAAAAAAAAATTCGTGATAACCTTTATAATATTGAAGCCTATGTGAAATATAATTACTTTCATAAGGAACAAAAACTTAAGGTTCCCCAAAACCCAAATATCCTTTTAGCCTCCATTTAAAAGGTAAAGAAAAAGCGCTGATAGAAACAGGACTAATTGCCCTTGCACATAAGATTGCAAAATTTGGAAAAAATAGAGCCTAAGAAGGCTCAACAAGAGTTTTTTTACTTTTCCCCAATTCTCATCTTTGAGAAAGCAAGACAAATTCTTAAAAAAATATTCAACACACCGTCTTTTAGGAACAATCACAGAAAAATAAAATAAAAAAAGGCTGTCTCAGTTTATTTTGAGACAGCCACTTTTTTTAATATATTTTACCTATTTAAAGCTTAAAGTATTATGAATTTACCTGTACCAATAACCGTGTTATTATTATCTTTCATTTGAATGAAATAAGTCCCTGAATTTAAATCATAAGTTTCCAATATTGGATTACTAATATTTAATTCAGTTTCTTTTATTGTTTTACCCAAAATATCACTTACAGTTATCGTAATTTGATCATTGATATTATCAAATCCGTTAGCAGAATCTAAAGTGATGATTTGCCCGCCCTTAGAAGGATTAGGATAAATACTAATTTCATTAGGCCCTACACATTCTTCAAAAGAAGCCGACTTGATATTAGAATATTCAAAAGTAGCATCAAGATCTACCATTTTTAAACGATAGTAAATTTTATCATTTGCCATTCTAGTGTTATCAGTATATTCGTAATCAGCAGCATCTACATCACTACCTTTACCGTATACGATTTCAATTGAATAGAAATCTTTACCATTTGTGCTTTTTTGAATTTCATAATAATCGAAATCTATTTCAGAAGCAGACGACCAATTCAGGATACCAGAACAATCATCTTCTAATACATTAAAGTTAGTTAACTCTACAGGTAATACATTAGATCTTATAGCTAATGGATAATCCCCTCCAAGGAATCTTTCTCCTGGATCTGCACAGTAACAGTTAGTGAAACCAGAATCAGCATTAGGCATAATTACTGCTGCGATTCCTTCAGTTGGACTACAACCTGAACCAGTTATAGTACCTGTAACAGATTCAGTAGCCCCATTCAAAATAATAGGGAAAGCAACGGTACCTTTGACACCTGCAGCTTCATCAATACCGTCTAGTGTAGCATTTACGCAATAAATATCAACTTCAACTCCCGAATCTGCATCAGAACCTGAATTGTTCACATCAATTGTATAGGTATAAGTATCTGATGGAGCATGATAAAGTAAGCTAGAAAAACTTACTGAATATATAGGTTTCTCTAATTGAACCCCAGTGGTAGCAGAACCTGTATTTACTTTAGTGTTGGGACAAGAAGTCATACCACAAGTTAAGCCTCCAATTTGAGCTGTACTTTTCAATTCTAAATTCGAGGTAGAACAAGCAAGATTTTGTGAAGCGATAACATCGAATTCGACAGTCATTGTCTCATTACTTACGCCGGCTGGGTAAGCGAAAATAACAATTTCTCTACCTAATTCAGTGATTGTATTTACATAAACTGGACAGTTAGAAGATGTACAATTTACATTACCATTGTAAACTAAACCTTCTGATAAAGCAACGAATAAAGAATCATTAGCCCCAGTAGTTCCACCAGAAATGGCAGCATTAACAGTGATTGTTTTTTCATCATTACAACCTGTAAAGATATTATCAGGACTAATTGAACTCGTCATAGAAGTAGTATAAGGTAAAGTTACACCATTGATATTTAAATCTGAACCAACGATACTTTCTCCATTTCCAGTAGCTACTTCAGTACAAGGTGCATTACCAAAAGTTTGTATTTTTAATTTTTCACCACTAGTCATATCACAAGTAGTTTGCATTAACCATCTGATGATTACTTCATTTTTATTAGGATCAGTACCTGCGCCAGTTAATCCTTGATTACTACCAAAGTTAGTAGCATCTAAGTCAGCGAGGCTAATATTCCAAGCACCACCAGTTCCACTAGCAAAAGCAGTTTCACCTGCTGCATCAATAGAACGCGGAGTTAAAGGAGCATCTACCCCTTCTACTTCAATAGTTGCACTATTTGCTACATATTCTAAACCATTCCCAAGATTAGGCACAATGATATCGAAATTGATATCGTAAACAGTAGCTGCATCAGAACTAATGATCGTATATTCAACAGGGAAAGGTGAACACATGTCTACTGAGTTTAAACCATAATCACCACTCGTTGGATCAGCGGGATCAGCAGGGCTATCAGCTAAAGTAGAAATCGTAGCTGCTAATTGAGCATCTTGAGGTATTACTCTAACAAATGTATTGTTATCGCAATCTGGCAATTCTGCCAAAGTAGCAGGATAAGCATCACAAGCCCATCCATGATTTACGATTAAATCATCTTGTACACAAGAGTTGTATGTTGCATAAATTCTTACTGTTTTACATTCACCTCCATTGACAGTGCCTGCTTCTACAAATAAATTCCCATTTCCATAGTCAGAACTTGTAATTGCTACTTCACTTCCACTTGTAACATCATATACTGAAGACACTACAATTCCACTGCTTGTAGAATTATCCAAAACCAACCAATTGTAAGGTACATCCATTGTAGCAGTAGCATTACAAATCTCTACATCCCAACTTACCTCATCTGTAATTCCAGGTTGGATTTGATTGAGAGGGGTAGCATTAACTGATGGTTGATTAAAAGTAATTGCAGGTAAAGTATTGCTTTGATTCATAACTTGTAAGTGAACATCTGAATTAGGGTGATAATTATATCTAGTATAATATGTTTTCCCTATGGAATTATATACACCAGTTGGCAATGAACAAGAACCTACGACTTCAACACCTAAAGCAGGATATGAAGTTGCTCGCCATGCTGGCGGTATGTATCCTGCATCTGGAAATACTCTTATGCTTCCATCAGAATTGATTACATAATCCGAACCACCAGACATATATGTACTTTCAAATAGATTTCCAGTAAAAGTTACACCTTCTGGTAGTTTCAAAACAACAGAATCTACTCTGTTTATTGGACGAAATTCATTTGTAAAAATATTACCAAGTGCACTACCAAAACTATAACTACCATTCGCATAACCAGTCTCACAACCATTAATTGTTGAACTATTAAATCCTCCACCATTATATATACCAGAATAAGAAATACTAGTACCATAATCATCACACCCTCTTTCTGTTCCTGTATCATCTATAATAAATAACATAGATCTAAAATCGGTTACACCAAAAAGTCCGCTTCCTGGATCATAATTTAAAATGGTATTCAATTTTACTACAAAAGAATCTCTTTCTAATCCTTCTCCATATAAATAAGTTGGGGCTACGGCTGTTTTATAAGCTGATAGATCAAAATCCCATATAATTTGACCGCCACCTAAATCTGTCACTGTTGGCGCTCCTGTTAAAGGAACGGTATATTCAGTACTACCATGAGCACCATCGATATCATAGATTGTTATTTCTCCACCTGTATAAGTAAAAGCTTCGACTCCAGTTTGATTTGTATGCCTAACCCTTAAATGTAAATTATCAGATATAGTATCTTGGATAATTCCTTTCACTACCCATTGTGATGTATCGTATGGTAAAATAATCTTAGTAGCATGTTGTGTTGGATCTAAAATAACTGGTGTAGTCATTGTATTATCAGTCCAACCTGGTGTCGTTCTATGGGCATCAAAAGATGTAGTTGTCATTCCTTTGCAACCTGAATTAGGACAATGAGGAATGATAGAATAATCGGCACAATGAATTACTTCTTCCCAGCAAGAACCACATTTGTAAACTGTTTCCATTTTAAAAATAATTGGGCTTGCATAAACTACAGGACAATTAAACTCTAGAGGAAAAGTATAATCATTATAATTATATCTATTTATAGTATAAAATATTGTATCGTTAGATTGATAAAGTTGTGGCGAAAAAGTAGAATGATGTGCATCTACTGTTCCTACAGGGTCTAGTGTAACTCCATCAGGCACAACTAGTCTTACTGTCCATTCTACATCACTTCCTGTTAGGAAATTTTCTCCATTGCAATCTACTCCTCCCGCATAATGTGTGAAGTGAGGCTTGAAAGTCATATCGAATTTTTCTCCATCATTTACATCTGTAGGTGTATTGACTAGTGTTGGATTACCATAATCCCTCATTATATTCGTATAATTAAAAGTATTCTTTTTCGTTGGTTGTTCCACACCACATTGGTTATGCCAAATAATATCCATTTGTACCATTTCAAACACTAAATAGTATGCTGTACCTAGACCACAAGCTAAATCTTTCGGTGTTAACTCCACATCAAAAGTTATAACTATTGATTCTCCTGGGCCTAAATCATCATAAAAACCATCTCCATCTAAATCATCAAGACCTCCTGATCCATCAGGATCTGTAGTGAAGTGATTTGGAGCAACATATTCTATTGTTGTAGAACTTTTTGCTGCGATGGAAGGAAGGGTAACACTATTACCATTCAATGTATAATTTGAGTAATTTCTTGTACCATGTAAAGAAGTACCCCAAATTTCTATATTGCTAGCTGTAGAAATCCCAGTGTATCCGTTTCCTATATAAGCAATGAAATCTTTTGCAAAATCTTCAGGATCTGTTGATTGATTTGTAATTTCTATGCTAAATGTTTCGGCATTACAAACATCTAACTTTGGACTTATTATTGTACCTATGACTACATCAGGTACCCCATTCAATATAGAAATACTTGTAGATGACGTTCCTGATGGAGTACATTCTGTATCAACATCTTGGCCATAATAAACTTTCAAATCAGATTGTAATGTATTTCCCACACCACAAGTCAAAGGTTTTACATCATATGTTAGGGTAAAATATTCATCTTTTTCAAAAAGAGCATCACCATTCCCATTAGTACTATTTATACCATTGATATTTGGAATTAGAGAATTATCAAAATGAATTCTTACTCTTCCTCCAATACTATCTATATTTGCACTAGGAATAGCGAAGCCATTCATAGCAAAATTAAAGACACTCAAATCTCCTGCTACATGTACATCATCGAACCAAAATTCATTGACTGAGCCAAAAGAACCATTTGTTATGTCAATTGATCTTGAAACAGTTCCACCTACAGCAGTTGCTGCGCCAGGTGTATGATTTACAGTACCAAGAACCATGTTACCATAAATAACATCATAACCTGCACTAAATGCGTTTCCACTATTATTAGAATAAGTTACTTCAGCACCATTTTCCAATACTTTACAAATATCTACGAAAGTACCTCCTCCAGATTTGTGTGTTCTAGCATCACAAGTAGCTTGTCTAGAAAAAGAGAAAGAAACTTTACTTAAAGCAGGTAAAGCTCCAATATTGAAAATAGCTGGGTTGTCACCAGTAGCAGAAACTTCAGTAACTGTACCATTTGTAACTGTTAGGTTTCCTGCTAAATATTCAACACCTGTTCCTAAATCTACTTGTATAGTAGCGTTAGTTAAAGCTGTTCCATCATTTTCAAATTCATATGTAACAATATCATAAGCATTGTAAACTGTTAAGCTGTTAGCTGTTCCAGCAGGGATATTTGGACCCCAAGTAATTGATTGTGCAGTTATTACAGTATGCATACTTATAAGCAAGCAACATGTAAATAAATAGTGTATTAATGTTCTAAACATATTTAGTGGACTTATAAAATTAAACAAAAAGTTCTTGGCATATAGAGTGCAATAGAAGTGCCATTATAGAGTGGCTTAAAGTTAGTTTTTAATGATTGTGTGACAGGGTTTATTTACTGTTTTATATTTATTAGTTTTATATTTATTAATGATAGATTACTATTTATAAGGGTTGTGAATGAAAGGTTTAAATTTCTATATTTAAGTAATAGATGATATAGTAACGATTTTTATGCGAGAATAACATGAGAACAATAGAGCATTAAAAAAGGAGGCTGTCTCAAAAGGGATAGCCTCGTTTTTTTATAACTGTTAGAAAATTTCATTTTGTATAAATGAAAAAGGCAGTATTTAAACCTTATAATCTAGGGCAATTAAGTTTATTACCACCCAGTTTAGAAGAATTGATTCCCAATAATCATAGTACGTTTGGTTCATGAAATTGTAGAGAAAAGAATTGGGCTTAAAATATGGACATGTATCTATCCCAAGAAAAAATAATGGGTCAGCGTAATTCTTATTCCAGAACAGGTCCATGTGCCACTTTTATGAGAATGAAGGAAAGATCATATGAAAATGGTCAATTAAAGCCTGGATATAATTTACAAATTAGTACAAGTGACCAGTATATATTAAACTATGGACTTTATTTCAACCCTACCGACACACTAACGCTGCCATCTCATGTAGAACAAATGATAGAAATGTATGAGCATTCACCTAATAAGCTGGGTGCTGATGCAGTTTATGGTTCAGAAGAAAATTATGAATTTTTAGAAAAACATAAAAGGTTATCACGAATAATTGATTATGAACAAATTGATTTTTTTGAAAATACTGCATCATCCCTCTCAACCGTAGCTAAGGCTACACTTTTCGAGTCCTTCTTTGTCTTTTCCAAAAATCTCTAATTCGTCACTCGTAAAAAAAAATTCGTGATAACCTTTATAATATTGAAGCCTATGTGAAATATAATTACTTTCATAAGGAACAAAAACTTAAGGTTCCCCAAAACCCAAATATCCTTTTAGCCTCCATTTAAAAGGTAAAGAAAAAGCGCTGATAGAAACAGGACTAATTGCCCTTGCACATAAGATTGCAAAATTTGGAAAAAATAGAGCCTAAGAAGGCTCAACAAGAGTTTTTTTACTTTTCCCCAATTCTCATCTTTGAGAAAGCAAGACAAATTCTTAAAAAAATATTCAACACACCGTCTTTTAGGAACAATCACAGAAAAATAAAATAAAAAAAGGCTGTCTCAGTTTATTTTGAGACAGCCACTTTTTTTAATATATTTTACCTATTTAAAGCTTAAAGTATTATGAATTTACCTGTACCAATAACCGTGTTATTATTATCTTTCATTTGAATGAAATAAGTCCCTGAATTTAAATCATAAGTTTCCAATATTGGATTACTAATATTTAATTCAGTTTCTTTTATTGTTTTACCCAAAATATCACTTACAGTTATCGTAATTTGATCATTGATATTATCAAATCCGTTAGCAGAATCTAAAGTGATGATTTGCCCGCCCTTAGAAGGATTAGGATAAATACTAATTTCATTAGGCCCTACACATTCTTCAAAAGAAGCCGACTTGATATTAGAATATTCAAAAGTAGCATCAAGATCTACCATTTTTAAACGATAGTAAATTTTATCATTTGCCATTCTAGTGTTATCAGTATATTCGTAATCAGCAGCATCTACATCACTACCTTTACCGTATACGATTTCAATTGAATAGAAATCTTTACCATTTGTGCTTTTTTGAATTTCATAATAATCGAAATCTATTTCAGAAGCAGACGACCAATTCAGGATACCAGAACAATCATCTTCTAATACATTAAAGTTAGTTAACTCTACAGGTAATACATTAGATCTTATAGCTAATGGATAATCCCCTCCAAGGAATCTTTCTCCTGGATCTGCACAGTAACAGTTAGTGAAACCAGAATCAGCATTAGGCATAATTACTGCTGCGATTCCTTCAGTTGGACTACAACCTGAACCAGTTATAGTACCTGTAACAGATTCAGTAGCCCCATTCAAAATAATAGGGAAAGCAACGGTACCTTTGACACCTGCAGCTTCATCAATACCGTCTAGTGTAGCATTTACGCAATAAATATCAACTTCAACTCCCGAATCTGCATCAGAACCTGAATTGTTCACATCAATTGTATAGGTATAAGTATCTGATGGAGCATGATAAAGTAAGCTAGAAAAACTTACTGAATATATAGGTTTCTCTAATTGAACCCCAGTGGTAGCAGAACCTGTATTTACTTTAGTGTTGGGACAAGAAGTCATACCACAAGTTAAGCCTCCAATTTGAGCTGTACTTTTCAATTCTAAATTCGAGGTAGAACAAGCAAGATTTTGTGAAGCGATAACATCGAATTCGACAGTCATTGTCTCATTACTTACGCCGGCTGGGTAAGCGAAAATAACAATTTCTCTACCTAATTCAGTGATTGTATTTACATAAACTGGACAGTTAGAAGATGTACAATTTACATTACCATTGTAAACTAAACCTTCTGATAAAGCAACGAATAAAGAATCATTAGCCCCAGTAGTTCCACCAGAAATGGCAGCATTAACAGTGATTGTTTTTTCATCATTACAACCTGTAAAGATATTATCAGGACTAATTGAACTCGTCATAGAAGTAGTATAAGGTAAAGTTACACCATTGATATTTAAATCTGAACCAACGATACTTTCTCCATTTCCAGTAGCTACTTCAGTACAAGGTGCATTACCAAAAGTTTGTATTTTTAATTTTTCACCACTAGTCATATCACAAGTAGTTTGCATTAACCATCTGATGATTACTTCATTTTTATTAGGATCAGTACCTGCGCCAGTTAATCCTTGATTACTACCAAAGTTAGTAGCATCTAAGTCAGCGAGGCTAATATTCCAAGCACCACCAGTTCCACTAGCAAAAGCAGTTTCACCTGCTGCATCAATAGAACGCGGAGTTAAAGGAGCATCTACCCCTTCTACTTCAATAGTTGCACTATTTGCTACATATTCTAAACCATTCCCAAGATTAGGCACAATGATATCGAAATTGATATCGTAAACAGTAGCTGCATCAGAACTAATGATCGTATATTCAACAGGGAAAGGTGAACACATGTCTACTGAGTTTAAACCATAATCACCACTCGTTGGATCAGCGGGATCAGCAGGGCTATCAGCTAAAGTAGAAATCGTAGCTGCTAATTGAGCATCTTGAGGTATTACTCTAACAAATGTATTGTTATCGCAATCTGGCAATTCTGCCAAAGTAGCAGGATAAGCATCACAAGCCCATCCATGATTTACGATTAAATCATCTTGTACACAAGAGTTGTATGTTGCATAAATTCTTACTGTTTTACATTCACCTCCATTGACAGTGCCTGCTTCTACAAATAAATTCCCATTTCCATAGTCAGAACTTGTAATTGCTACTTCACTTCCACTTGTAACATCATATACTGAAGACACTACAATTCCACTGCTTGTAGAATTATCCAAAACCAACCAATTGTAAGGTACATCCATTGTAGCAGTAGCATTACAAATCTCTACATCCCAACTTACCTCATCTGTAATTCCAGGTTGGATTTGATTGAGAGGGGTAGCATTAACTGATGGTTGATTAAAAGTAATTGCAGGTAAAGTATTGCTTTGATTCATAACTTGTAAGTGAACATCTGAATTAGGGTGATAATTATATCTAGTATAATATGTTTTCCCTATGGAATTATATACACCAGTTGGCAATGAACAAGAACCTACGACTTCAACACCTAAAGCAGGATATGAAGTTGCTCGCCATGCTGGCGGTATGTATCCTGCATCTGG
>JAHDFV010000414.1 GCA_020627985.1 Saprospiraceae bacterium | reverse complement strand
ATGGGCGTGTTGCAAAAGATAAGGGCTGCTTTCATGGATGAGTTCATTAGTGTATGGATGATGTTCTTCTTTTTTTTCCTCATTGGTTGATTGTTGACCATCTGGGGATTTACATGAATTTGAGAATACAATTATTATTATTGAAAAGAGGATGTGATATTTCATGGAAATAAAAGATTAAGTAAAAAATAATGGTCGTAGTTAGTAAACGAATTTACGAATCTTTTTTGTGTTCTATGGATTGGCGGACATTATTACTTTTAATAAATATTGCAAAACAGTTCGTCCTATTAAATGGGCAGTTCATCCTCACCAAGTGTCATTGGATAAATGATGTCTACTTTTTCTAGTAATTAAATCCATTTTTATACTTTATTCACTTATAAATTTCAATCTATGAAAAAGGGATTTTTACTTATTTTATTTTTGTCAATTTTATATATCCAGTCTTTTGCCGAAAAATCAAATTATGGAATTAATATTGATATTTATGTAAACGCAATTGCTACAGGAAATAATGATGGGTCTTCATGGGCGAATGCATTTACAAGTTTGGATGATGCAATAAATCAAGGACAGATTTATGCTTCTAGTAATACTGGTTATCCGACAATTCGTGTTGCTGCGGGTACTTATAAGCCTTCTGCGGGAGTATTTAAATTTCCTCTTTGGGGCGATTTAATTGGAGGATATCCTAATACAGGCAATCCTACAGATTCTGATCGGGACCCATCTGCACATGTCACTATTTTGTCTGGAGATATTAATGGAGATGATATACCGGGGAATTCGGGGAACGAAACAGATAGGAGTGATAATGTTCTTACTATTCTTGAAATTAAGGATGTTGATGAAGTATATATTTCCGGATTGACATTTACAGGAGGTAATTCATATGAAAATAGTTCTGATTTACCTAATCGGTATGGAGGGGCAATTGATGTTTTAGGTGTTTCAGGAAGTGTAAATATTGCAGATTGTATTTTTGTTGAAAATACAGCTAGGTTTGGTGGGGCGGTTTATGTAAGTGCTTCATCAGAAAATTTTGTAGACCCTCGTTTTGTAGAAATGAATAGATGTGTATTTAAAAATAATCGTGCATTATCTGCTGGAGCTTTCTTTTTAGAAAATGGTGTTGATGCTAATGTAGCAGAAGCAGTAATAAAATACTCATTATTTTATGGCAATGAATGTACGGTAAACGGTAATAATAGATCTTCGGTAATTGATGTGTCAGGTCATGGGGCAAATGGTAAGGCAGATCTTACATTGTTTAGATGTACTGTCGCTGATAATTTTGGTGGAGATAGAACAATGAAATTGTCATCTATAGATGCTAATAATACAGCTGTTATTAATATTTATAATACGATTTCTTATCACAATGTTGATTATACAGGAGGAGATAATTCATTTGAAATAGCAATTAATGCTAATCTGCAATTTTCCTCCCAAATCAATGTTTATGATTCTTGTTTTGAATTTAGTGTTGCTTCTCCTTCTACTAATATTAATAATTTAGGAAGTGTTGATCCTAATTTTATTGATAAAGATAATGAGGATTACAGGATTTCGGGTTGCTCACCTTTAATAGATCTTGGGGTAGATTCGGAATTATATGGAGAACAATTTGATTTAGCAATGAATTTTGATTTAACGGGTAATAATTTGGATCTGGGCTGTTATGAGTTTTATGTGGAAGTAATAAATGAGATAGGGGAAGCATGTACGGGGGAAACATTCGAATATGATGGGAACGATTATGCCATAGGAAATCATAACATTGATATTAATGATGTTTATGGCTGTGTTTATACTAGTGTTAATTTAGCAGTAAGTGAATTATCTTTACCTGTCGTTGAAATAATATCGGATAGCGGTTCTAATAAATTATGCCAAGGAGAGGAAGGATTTTTAGAATTATCAAATGCTTCTTCTGATTGGTCTTATAATTGGAGTTCAGGCCAAACTTCTGCAGTATTATCGGTAACACCTAGTTCGACGACTATGTACACTGTAACTGTTACAGATAATAATACAGGTTGTTTTGCAAGTGATGAATTTGAATTAATAGTTAATCCAATTCCAACTCCTACAGTTTCTCAATCCGGAGATATGTTGTCTACTGAGATATACCAAACTTACCAGTGGTATGATGAAAATGGTGATCCGGTTTCTGGTGCCACTTCACAAACATATTCACCTCCTGCTTCAGGAAGTTATTATGTGGAGGTTACCGACACAAATGGTTGTATGGGAAATTCTATTTGGTTTGATTATATATCTACATCGAATAATAATATAGAATATTTTTCAGGCATAGAAATATTTCCTAACCCAACAAGTGATAAACTGTATGTATCTTGGGAAAACAATGCATCAAGAATTGAAATTAATTTATTTGACCTTAGTGGTAAATTAATTACAAGTAAAGAATCATTTTTAAAAAATAACGAAATTGATGTAAACCATTTACCTGAAGGGATGTACGTGTTGAAAATAAATTCAGATAATTATGTCTTTTCTAAGTTAATCGTAATTGACTAGAACTAATTTGTCTTTTAAAAAAAGGTCTAATATTTTTTTTGGATATTATAAAACATCCGCCTATGGTTTTAGGAATTCTCAAAACCATAGGCGGTTTTTTCTGTAGAATACTAGGGTATTTATTCCTATAAAAGAACGTCTTTGTTCGGGGCTAGAATTGGATTGTGCAGGTTCAAAGAATTTTTAGCGTACCTTAATTATAATAAGATATTAGTTTACCGTTGTAGCCAACGCACGAATTTACAAATCTTTTCATGCTCCATTAATTTCTCCAAACTATTATAATATTTCCCCAACTCTTTTTCAGTAGCGAATTTATGGATATGCTTATGGC
>JAHDFV010000413.1 GCA_020627985.1 Saprospiraceae bacterium | reverse complement strand
CAAAGGAATTAACATTATGTTCTTAAATCACTTCTCATTATAAGAAATACTAATACCTAATGCTAAAGAAGGAAAAACGAAATATATTCCTTTATCACTAACAATAAAACTATTGGTTACTTTTAAAAATAAGCCATTTTTTTCAAGCGGAATATGTCGAAATCCAATTGTAGCGATAGCATAACCATTCAATTTTTCATTATTCCGAATGTAATCGACAACTTTGAATTGAATACCTCCTGGAAATTCGAAAATTCGATTAAATGCATTGTAATTGTGAATAGTATAACCAATACTATAATCCATAAATAATTTAGGACTGTTTTGAATAGCCCTTAAATAATTGATTTGTATGGGGATGCTAAAGTGATTCTCATTATTGATAAAAGTATAACCAATGCCTATAGCAGCTCCAAATCCATCTATCTGATTCTTAAATCGAGTATCGATATTTAAAGCTCCAGTTAATGACATTCCTCCTAACTCCATATAAATATTAGAATAGCGGTTGGGGTGTCGATTTTTTATTACTTCGTTATGATCAATATTTGATCTGTTATAGATTTTTATTTTTGAGCTTGTTTTTACCCAGTTTTCATATTCCTTTTTTAAATCAGAATTAGAATCAAACCAACCAATATCCTCTATATAAGCAAGTTTCATGATTTTAGTTGGTGAAAATTTTTGATTCGAAAAATATTTAAATCTTACTTTTTTAGCATCAATGTTATTTATTTCAACAATTATTTTTTGGCCATTCGTAATGAATAGGGTATCCTGACCTTGAATTTTAGATAAGGGCAAAAAGAAAAGGAGTCCTAGAATGATTTGGATTATATTTTTCATTTTGATGATTTTTGAATATTTAAACCAATAGCAAAACCACCATAAAAAGGTCGGAATTGATTATTAGAATAAAAGGGAGTTATAGCTGCTCTAAAGAAAATTCCATTTGTTCTGACATAGCGGTAACCGAAAACTAAGAAAGGGTCAGGTTTCCAGTTTTTATTTACTTGATCCGAACCAATCCAATTATGATCATTATTGATATTGGTTCCAATGCCTATTTCACCAAAATGAGTTTTATCTCCAACTAAATAATTTAGGCTTAAAGGAAGGAAAACTGTAGATGCTACATCTGTATTCTGTCGAGCTAGTAAAAGATTTCTACTCCCAGCTCCAAAACTAATGCCTAAACCATCCTTTTTCTTATTGAAACGGATATCTACATTTAAACTATAAATAAAAGAAGCGCCTCCTCCTTCAAAATATAAGGATAAATTTCTTTTGTCATCAATAGAATTATATTTCTTCCTTTTTCTTTGATAATTCATGTACCTTATATCTTTACGAGGTATAATCCAATCTGTATAATTTTCGTGTTTATTAAGAGTTCTTATTCTATATGTGGGACCTTTTTGATCAAGTAATTGTCCTATGAATCTTCGATTATCAAATGTAATAATGGTGTCATTTTGTGTTAATTTATTTGGTTTTAATATTTGAAGAATTGAATCTTGTTTTTTATCATTTAATGAATCATTAGGATAATTGTCAATACCATAGACATATCCTTTTACATTTTTCCTTTTAATAACAATATCTTTTGTTTTACCATCCTTTTGAATTTCGATGAGATATTTGGGACCATTGACGTCTATTATTTTGCCATAGTATTTAGTGTCATCTAATAAAATGATTAGATCTTGTCCTTTCGAATTGAAATGACAAAAAAGAAAACAAAGAATGAAGAAAGTTGCTTTATTAAGTGTGTCCATGGGTTTTGATTATAATAGAATAACGATCTTATTTTAAGATTTGTACACAGAGTTGATTATTTAAATGTGAGTTCAATTTATAGATTTAATCACGTAATATACTTCATTGCATTGTGATTTAATAATCTACTTAATATGTATATTCCTTTCTTATAAGTATCTTGCAAGAAATTGAATATTGAGTATAAATAATATGAATTTATTTAAGGAATTTGATGCGGTTACAGCTTCTGAATGGAGAGCGAAAATAGAGAAAGATTTAAAAGGAAAACCTTTTGATGCTTTAAAATGGGATATAGGGAATGGAATTGTTTTAGATCCATATTATACATCAGAAGATTTTGCAAATAAAGAACTTGAAAAGGTACCTTTTCAAGTAGATCAATCCGATTGGGATATATCCGAATGTTTTACATTAAAGGAATCAATTCCTTCTGTGAATAAAATACTTTTACAATCTTTAATGGGAGGGATAAATGCACCAATAATTATTATTGACAAAAATCTAAGTCTTGATGATTTTAAAGCTTTGTTACATGAGGTAGAATTGGATTATATTTCTATACATTTTCATTTGAAAAAGAATGTTGATCTCGATTTGTTTTATTTGAATTTTGAAAAATATTTAAATGAAATTCATAAAGATATTTCTAAAGTTCGAGGTTCAATTTTAGGAGGGTTTTATAAGAAGGGTTATAGGATAAAAACACTAGGAATTAATGGCTTAAAATATTATAAAGGACTTGAAAGTATTCCAGATGAATTATCCAAAACAATTCAATTAGGAGTTAACTTAATTATGGATTGTACAGTTGAAAATGAATTAGAAGATTTATTTAATGCTACATTTTTTTCTATAAAAATTGGGAAAAGCTATTTTCCTGCTATTGCAAAAATTAGAGCATTAAAAATACTGTGGGCAAGAATTGCAAAAGGATTTCAAGTGTCAAATTATTCAACCGAAGTGGCTGTTTCTTTTGATAAAAATGCTTATGGAGAAAATAAAAATACTAATATGATTCGTTCAGCAACAATGGCCATGTCTGCTATTAATGGTGGAGCGAACCGATTGGTTGTTTTACCTTCTGATATAAAAGACGGAGAACCCACTTT
>JAHDFV010000412.1 GCA_020627985.1 Saprospiraceae bacterium | reverse complement strand
TTGGCTATTAGCTGGTATAAAACCATCTGACTGATCTACGTCTTGAACCACACTTATAAATTGGGCTGGAACAGAAACCCAACATGGGTTACTAAGATCTGGTTGGGTATTAGAACATTCATCATCAGGTTCTGTTGGTTCTATTACTCCGCAAGGACTATCAAAATCATCACACATAACAGGTTGTGAATCACACCAACATCCACAAGATGGATGAACTGTAAACGTTGGACCGGAAACTTGTACTTGTACCACATTACCACCAGCACCAATAAGTTGATTCCAAAGCGCTTCACTATTATTTATCCAAAGTACTGCTCCTTGGAATTCATTTGCTAATCTAAAATGGGCTCTTCTTCTATTTGGATGCCAAGGCGCTGTAAACAGACTAGCAAGTATATGGTAGTTTCTTAAAAAAGTGGCTACTTGATGAACTTCATCTACAGCTTCCTCAATTGGACCAAATGCAGCTAGTGCTAGGTTACCAAGAGCCGGAATATTGTCCCAATTATCAAGTATATCTTGAAGGTAATTCCAATGAACAGGTGAAGGTATTGTGCCGATTGTTGCAATGCTTGGTAATGTTTCAGAGCCAAAAGATCCTACACCACCTGGAGTAATACTCCCAACAGCTAGGTCAGCTAAAGTAACTGCAGGAGTATTTCCACCTGCTACATCAATTATTGCAGGTACAACTCCTCCTCCCATTCCGTCATTACAAAAGCCCATATCTAGCCAGTCAAAATTTGGCTGCCAAATTGACAAGGTTACTGAGGAACCTAATACGTTTGCTAAATTTTCATATCCATCTGCAATATCAACTACTAATGTTTCACATGCAAAATCCAACTCAATTTCCAAATTATTATTTAGAATTGAATTTGCTATTCCTGCCCCATTATGAGGTGACCCTATAGTAATGTATCCTCCAAAATTAGTACCATTGCCACTTAATGGATCCCTTAATGCTACACCTCCCATGCTATGCGCTATACAAAAATCATTTACTGTCCCAGCTGAAACTTGGACGGCAATATCTGCAACCATCGTACCCAAACCCATTCGTGTCCTATGATTATTATTAGTAACTGGAACAGCGCAGGTAGTATTCAATAAATCTGAAACTTCATCCCAAGCATCCATAGAATCATTTAATCCATGAATAAAATGTACTGTTTTTTGCCCATAACTAATTGTGCCAAGACAAAGAAATATGTATAAATATATGCTATTTTTCATTTTAATTTATTTGATGATTTGTGAATAAAGTTGTTTGCATTGCCCAAATTTCAGTATTACAATGAGGAGTTATTTCTTTTACAATATCAATTAACAATTTGGGAAATAATTTACCTCCAACACAAACATATTCATGTATGGTCTTGTCTAACAGTTCTCCATCAGGGCCGATAGTTTCTGTATATCGAATCATTCCAGATAATTTATCGATATAAGTATTTACAACATTGCCGTCAATATTAAGATTTGAAATCAAATAGTAATTTTCTAACACTTGTACTTCCCCTGGATTATTGCTAAATATTAAGGACTCAAGACTATCTATACTGACAGGATTTTGATAGATTCCAAGGTCCATCCCTGAGAGAAAACTAGTGGACGAATCTACAGAATAACTATTTGTTTCTCCAGATTGAGTGGTGTAAGTTATTGTATTATCACAAACAACAATTCTTTTTGGCCGGTCCAAGTATTCACTAGTTTGCCTATTTAAATCTTTGTTTCTGATTGGATCTGAATCTATAAGATTATCTCTCCAATCTAAATCATATTTTATGGAAAAACAAGATTCTCCAATTTCATTTAAGCATGTTTTCAGTGTATACTTCTCGTAAAAACCTATGTAGTGAAGTAGGTCTAATTCACATACTTCTTCATTTGGATTTTCTGTTTTAACCTTTAAGTTAGTCTCTACATCCATAGAAAGAGATGTATTACAAGTGGAATTTGAGCGATCACTTGTAACAAACTCAAATCCATTTGAGGTTTAGTCTAAGTCTGATAAACATCCACCTATAGAAAGAAGAGATAGGATTAAAATTCCCTTTAAAGTTGTTCTCATTTTGTATTTATTTAAGGATAAAATAATCTGAATTATACTTTGATTGTATAATCTTTTGCCTTTGGCTAGAATAGTAAGATAAATAAAAAGAACTAAAAGCTCAAATTTCTAACATTTTTTAAATGTAAGCATAACATTTGAGGGTATTTCATATATAAATTATTTGATAGATTCTCTTCCATCAATTTGCTTGCTCGTTTTAAATCTAAACTCTTGTTAATACCTACCACAATATTATAACTCCACATGAAGCATCGAGAAGGTGCAGGACTGTTCATTTCATATACCATTCCTCCTTCTATAGAGATTCCTTATCAAAAGATATGGATCATTACAGAATGGAATAGGAAGGTCACTACAATACTATTTCCTAATGAGTATTAAAGGAAAATTATTTGTGTCTCTAAAGAATAAGAGTTAGTAAATAACCCCAATTTCAACCCCTTTTCATCCTCAATCTCTTTCCCTCATATATATATTTATAGCACTTTGTTAGTTTTTTAACCCTTCAATATCATCAAGGGTAATCTCTAAAGACAAGTCTATTATTCAAATAGTTCGTGGTTGGTTAACTAATACCCGTTAACCATCCCTATACTTCACACTTAATCATTAAAACTATAAAAATGAAACTTTCAGAAATACAAGTTAAATACACACCCAACAAAACCGATTATAAAATCACTACCTCTAGAAGTGCATACAAACTACTTTTAGAGAACTGGAACCAAGACACAATAGAACTCCTTGAGGAGTTTAAAATTCTACTCTTGAACAGAAATAATGTTGTTCTTGGCATCTATGAACTCAGCAAAGGAGGGATAGCAGG
>JAHDFV010000411.1 GCA_020627985.1 Saprospiraceae bacterium | reverse complement strand
GAAGAAGATAAAATTTTAGTATTCGTCAGAACTAAAGTAAGAGCTGAACGTGTTCATAAAGCAATGGATCGAGTAAATGTAAATACACTTACGATTCACAGTGATAAAACTCAAGAAGAACGAAATGAAGTTTTACATCAATTTAGAACGGGAAAAGAAAAAATATTAATTGCAACTGATGTAACAGCTAGAGGAATTGATATTCCAAATGTTGATCTCGTCATTAATTATGATTTACCAGATAAATCTGAAAATTACGTCCATAGAATTGGACGTACTGGACGAGGTAAAAATAAAGGTCAAGCCCTTTCATTTTGTAGTGAACGAGAAAAAGAAATGTTTCATAGTATTGAAGAATTTATTCATAAAAAAATTCCGATTATGGAAATTTCTTCAACCGATTACAAAGAGACTTTATTATTTACGGATGATCAAGAAGACAAATTAGGTTCTTTAATGTCCGAAATTGAAGCGCTAGAAAAGAGGAATAAAAAGAAAAGAAAAAAGAAATAAATCTATTATGAGTAAAACGAATTATATAAAATCTGTTCAAGAATTTCATACTACATTTAATGCACCTGTTTTAGAAACGCCTACTATTCCAGATGAAAGAAGATGTGCATTAAGAGTGAATTTAATTCAGGAAGAATTAAATGAATTAAAAGATGCTATCGCTGATAATGACATGATTGAAATTGCAGATGCTTTATGCGATATTCAATATGTTTTATCAGGTGCTATTTTAGAATTTGGTTTGAAAGATAAATTTGATACTTTATTTAATGAAGTGCAACGATCAAATATGAGCAAGGCTTGTTCTACATTAGAAGAAGCAAAAGATACGGTTGAGCACTATCATGCTAAAGGTACTGATTGTTATGTTGAAAAAGTAAATGGTAAATTTGTAGTATACCGCCAATCAGATAAAAAAGTGATGAAGAGTGTTAAGTATAGTCCTGCTAGTTTAGCACCTTTATTAAAATAGAATAGTTATTTAAAGACTATAACATACTAAATCCAAGAATATAGCATTATCTCTAAGGAAGTTTACTAAAATGATAGTAAAATCATACCTATTTTATAGCATTACATTGTAGGTATACATTTATATATCAAACATATAACTTATATTGTAGGTTGTTACATTTAAAACAATTAAAGAAAAATAAATAGAATGAGTGAAGATAAGAAGAAGGAATTGTGGAAACCCAGGAAATGGGCTGAAGTAAAAGGAGAGAATTCATGGACGATGTTCAAAGTTATTTCTGAATTTGTAGATGGTTTTGAAAAATTAAATAGAATAGGACCTTGTGTTTCTATTTTTGGATCTGCCAGAACAAAATCTGACCATAAATATTATCAATTAGCTGTTGACGTTGCTAAACGATTAACTGATGAAGGTTATGGAATTATCACTGGTGGTGGTCCTGGTATTATGGAAGCAGGAAATAAAGGAGCATTTTTAAACAATGCCACTTCTGTTGGATTAAATATTGATTTACCATTTGAACAATTCAATAATCAATATTTAGATCAAGACAAAGTGTTAAATTATAATTATTTCTTTATCAGAAAGGTAATGTTTGTTAAATATGCTCAAGCTTTTGTGGTAATGCCAGGAGGATTTGGTACATTAGATGAGTTATTTGAAGTATTAACTTTAATTCAAACCAATAAAGTATCTAAAGTCCCTGTAATTTTAATGGGAACAGAATTCTGGGGTGGATTAAAAGATTGGATAGTAGGTACTATGTTAGAAAAAGAAAATAATATTAGTCCTAAAGATTTAGATTTAATGCCAATCACAGATGATATTGAAGAAGTCGTAAAAATCATCAACGATTATTATCAAAATCCAGAACGATTAATACCTAATTACGAATTATAATAAATATATCGAGCCAAATATATATTTATATAAAAGGCAGTTCTTCGGAACTGCCTTTTTTTTTATCATTTTTATTTTTTCATCATGCATTTAAGATATCTCGCCAAATTTTATAATAAAGAAAACGAAAAAATTGAATACGGTTTTTTCGCAGCAGCCGATTATTTAAAAAAATTCTGTGATCTTGAAATTAACGATCGAGAACAACTTGAAAAATTAATTCATTGGTTTGATCATACTCTACCAATTCCCGATTATTATCAAGATAAAAAGAATCGTCAAAAATCTAAATCTGCTACTTCTTGGTATAAAGATTCAGCTTTGGAATTTATTAATCCAATGAATGATTTAACTTTAATTCTAGAAAAGTATAATGTAGAAGTAGAAAGAATTAATGCAAAGAAAGTGCTCGGAAAAAAATTATATGAAGATGATTTTCAAATAACTGTTTTGCCGTTTAAGGATGCAAAGAAGAATATTACTTAATATCGAATTTAATTAAATAATAAAATCCATTTTCAAAACAAATTGAAAATGGATTTTTTAATGAAGAGTGAGATCATTAAACAGCCACAGCTCCTTTTTCATTCATTGCATATGTTTCTTTCAAAGCATATACATGATTCATCCAAATATTCATGAAACGCTTTTCATTGAATATTGGTTTTTTCATTATTTTATCACAGTATTCCATTTGCAATTCAGTAGAGCTATTTTTATTTCTTAATTTCAATGCAAATGCAGACATATCTCCAACAAATACTTCAAAGATTTGATCAATTAAATCTTCTTCCATATTATGGATTTTAGCATATTCCAAGAATAATTGACCATACACTACCAAAGAGAACATCTCCCCTATTTTTAGTAAAAAGTCAATATCTTTTTCTTGTCCATCTGCTGGTCTTGCCATCATTAATGACTCTTTTAATAAAGCTATTTGTTCTGCGAATAAAGCAACATTCGGAACATGATTATAAGCAGCATATGCTGGTGCATAATCATGGAATTGAATTCTACCTAAA
>JAHDFV010000410.1 GCA_020627985.1 Saprospiraceae bacterium | reverse complement strand
AGTAAATATCCATTTCAGAATATTTTTGGTATGAATTAGAACGATAAGCAATTCTTTTCTTAAACGATACGTTTTCTTCTGTTTTTAAAGTATAATGTATTCTTTTATTAAAATCAGGATATTCAATAGTATCTTCTGCTTGAATTATTTTTCTATTATTTATTTCATTAATCCAATACACTACCGAATCTTTTTTCCAATCTTTGGTCAAAGGCATTAATCCATCTATTTTTTGAACTTCTAGTACTTCCTCTTTTTTTGAAGATTGAGCACATCCTAAAAATAAAAAAATAAAACATAATATGGCGTAATTATTTTCTTTAGATTTCATTAACTTAATTTATTATTAATCCAACCACTCTTTTTTATACCAAAACCATTGCAATATTCCTCTAATTGAAACATAGACTAACATCGCTGCCCAAAGTCCATGATTTCCAAATGTATGTAAAAATAGATAAGAAATAATAAAAGCCAATAATGAAAAAAACATGGTATTCCTCATTGCTTTACTTGCTGTTAAACCCACAAATATTCCATCCCAAATATAAGAAGCAAATGCAAGTATTGGATAAATACAAATCCAAATTAAATATTGATTCCCATCTTTAATTACTGTTGGATCATCTGTAAAGATTCGAAGTAAATATTCTCCTCCAATCGAGAATAAAATTGTAAACAAAATCGCAAATCCCCCACCCCATAATAATGATTTTCGAATGGCTTCTTTTTTTAATATTTCATTTTGTTCTCCATGATATTTTCCGACTAAACTTTCTGAAGCAAAAGCAAAACCATCTACAGCATAAGACATCCAATTAATATATTGCATAAATACTTGATTAATCGCCAAAATAGTAACTCCCATTACAGAAGAGCGATTAAAAAAGAATCCAAAAGCAATAATCAAACAAATCGTTCGAATAAAAATATCTCTATTAATAACAAAGAATGATTTTAATTCATTCCATTGCGTAATTAATTTAAAATTTAATTGAGAAGCATATGATTTATATTTGACATAAAATAAAATTAAACCAACTAAAAAACCAACATATTGAGCAATGACAGTTCCCCAAGCTACTCCGATTAAGTCCCACTGATAATATTTAACGAAAAATACACTTAATAGTATATTTGTTATGTTTATGACTAATGTCAATACTAAGGGATAAATTGCATTTTGCATTCCAAAAAACCATCCCATTAATACCATTAATCCTAAAGCAGCTGGTGCAGCCCAAATCCGAACCTTAAAATAGGAAGCAATCAGTGGAGCCGTTTCTGCATCTGCTGCCATTAGTCCAATACAAATTTGTTGTAAAGGTGTTTGTAACAGTATAAAAACAAATGCAACAATTAAAGCGACCAACATACCTCTACCAAAAATCGCAATGATTTCTTTTTGATCTTTTCTACCAAAGGCTTGCGCTGTCATACCTGTTGTACCCATTCTTAAAAAACCGAAACTCCAATACAAAAAATTAAATATCATAGCCCCTAATCCAACGGCACCTATGTATGCTGCAGATTTTTCAAAGCCCATTAAAGCGGTGTCTACTGAACTCAATAATGGAACAGAAACATTACTTAAAATATTGGGTATAGCTAATTTTAATATTTGTTGATTCATTTCTAATTGGTAATAGACTGCAAAGATGTTAATTATTTAAACTACAAGCACTAAATTTAAATTATACTTACTTTTGCAGAAAATTAATCTAAGATATGGAAGCGAAGAGAATCAATGAATCAAAAACTATCATGACTGAAATGATCATGCCCAATGATACCAATCCTCTTGGAAATTTAATGGGAGGCAATTTATTGAGATGGATGGATATTGCTGGAGGAATTTGTGCAGGCAAGCATTGTGAAAAACATACAGTTACTGCTTCAGTCGATCATGTTTCGTTTCAGAAACCGATATTAGTGGGTGATGTGATTACTATTGAAACAACAGTTACTAGAGCTTTTAATACATCTGTAGAAGTTTATGTTGAAGTTTTTGCAGCAGATATAAAAGGTAAAAATAATCGACTGTGTAATAATGCTTATTATACTTTTGTTGCTTTAGATGATGATACTAAAAAGCCTACTTTAGTACCTAAAGTTCTTCCTTTATCTCACGAAGAACAAGAACAATATGAAGGAGCATTGAGGCGTAGAGAAATCCGTTTAATTTTAAGTAAACGACTAAAACCAGAAAATGCCTCAAATCTAAAAGAGCTATTTGCTGATAAATAAAAAAATTATTTATTTGTCTTCAATAGACATTGTAGTGATTTAAAATTATAACATACTTGAACTTAATTCTATTCCATAAGTTATACTTGAAGATATAAATTAGAATAACATGAGATTTTTCTTCTTACTTAGCATTATATTGATTTTATTTTCTTGCGGAAGTCAAAAAACAGATGTAGTTGAAACCGATATTAATAAATCGACATCTCCTACTCAAGAAAAAATCACAACACAACCTGCACAAGCTACTACAAGTTCATTCGAGAAAATATTTAAATCGGACGAAGAGTGGAAAAAAGAATTAAACGAACAAGAATATCATGTTTTAAGAGAAAAAGGAACAGAGCGTCCTGGTACTGGAGATCTTTTAAAAAATAAGGAAGAAGGGATTTATACGTGTAGAGGTTGTCAATTGCCATTATTCGATTCTAATACTAAATTTGAATCTGGCACAGGATGGCCCAGTTATTTCCAACCTATTTCTAAAGAAAATGTAGTGGAAGAAATTGATAATACTTATGGGATGAAACGAGTAGAAGTTTTATGCGGTAGATGTCAAGGACATTTAGGACATGTTTTTGAAGATGGACCCAAACCTACAGGTTTGCGATATTGTATTAATTCTGTTTCATTAGATTTTATTAAAAAGAAATAATCAATTATAAAC
>JAHDFV010000409.1 GCA_020627985.1 Saprospiraceae bacterium | reverse complement strand
AAAGACAAAGACTAAAATTTTTAAAGAAGCCGAAAAAATTAAATATATTCATTTGAAAGAGTATCGTATTTGAATTCTGACTTAACTGCCAAATCTAAAGGTTCATCAAAACTAATCCTACTATAAGTAACAATACTATCAAGTTTAAATTCTTTCTTCGATCTAAACTTTACTTGGTATATTTTATCATTTAATTTAGAAACTGATTTATGTAATTCAAGTGAATTTAATGGCGATGCGAGAATCTCAAAATCTGTATAATGGTGTTCTCCATTAAGAATATTCTCTGGATAAAATTGTGAATGAGCATTTACCCAAAAAAAAATGAACAATAAGATTACAGATGCTTTTTTTGGAAAGTACATGATATTAAATCAATTTTTGATAGTGAAATTTAGCTCTTTTTAGAATTAATATCTATATTCAAAAAGTCAAAAATCGATTAAATCATGAACAAGTTCCTTTGCGAGGTACTCAAGGCTACCTTTATACTCCATTTATTATCACCAAATTTGATAGGACAGATTACTCCTACAGGAACTGGTCCAACTCCTCCCCAAATAAAAGACACTGTCTACTATGATTTAGGATGCTTTTGTGATGTTCTCATTGAAGTGAATGATCCTACACCTCCAGGTACTATAAGTACTTTTTATGGGAATCTAGATGAATTTGAAAAAACTACACATGGAGTTTGTGAAAGATCAGTAAATGTAAATTTGAGAAGAAACTCAATTTCTACAAATCAAGTCAATAATGTAAATGAACTTATTCAATGTTTTGGAGAATCAGACAATGAGTTATGTTTTAAAGGAAAATTTGAATTTACAGACTCTATAGCAATAGGCTATGGGACGAGAATTGTATTATTACCAGGGACTATTTTTGAGTATAAAGGAGATGGTAACGAACCTGCAATTATTTTCGAAGGTAATAACGGCACTTTAACAGGACACAATAGAGGTGAACCTGGCATCATTAAAACTGATGTACCAATGAACAAAGGACTTATTGGTATATATTCAAAAGATGAGAAACATAAATTTGAAAATGATCCAGATAATGGGAGAATCAATAATAGAAATAAATTAAAGAATAGAATTAAAAATTTAAACCTAATTAGTACATCAACATCTGATCCAAACGATCCAACTGGAAAGAATGACAGAGCAATTGTAATGGAAAATTTAACCGAATCTATCGTGCAATTGAAAGGAAGTGGGGATAGAGGTGGTAATTTATACTTTACTCACATCACTGATCTTATTGTAGATGGATTTGGTTTGGGCATTCATATGAGGGGAGAAGCTAACGGAAATAACATTAGGGATATCACATTTAGAAACATAGATAATTATGGCTTTTGGATAACGGGTTGTGCGGATAATTCTATTACTAATATCCAATTTGAAAATAGTGAAGAAGCAGTTGCAATAAGATTTGATAATCACATCAAAGATGAATTTAATGGCATTCAATTTGCAAATAGTACCACTATTGCAGAGGTGCCTGACCCCAACTTTAGAAAAGAGATCAGATGTTCTGACATCCTTGTCCCGCTTATAAATGACAGCTCGAACCAAAATGAATTCAACGATAAACTGATTGATTTAAATGTACATCTATATGACATTCTTGTGAGGTCCAATTGTAATACCTCATTCAATAATGTTCCTACTCCAGGGTTTCTTTCTCAATTTGGATTAAAGGGATATGCGCTAGATGAAGTTCCACTGACCTACTTGAATTTTAGTCCCGATGGTTTAGATATTACAGGAATTGTTTATGATCCAAATGATCCTAATTTTACAGATCCAGATTTTCTAAATCTTTATAAAGACTATACAAAAACTTCAATGCCCCCCACTCTTACCAAAACTTGTGATAATGATATAATACACACTACTAGATTCTATGTTAGACCTCGTTTCAATGTAATATCTCAATTAAACATCTATAATGAAAATGAGGAAATTCAAGTGAACTCAGCACTCGAGGTTGCTGATAGAGAAGATGATTTAGACTATTGTGAATTTGAAAATATTTCTAATTCAGGTGCATGTAATTCTTGTGATCTTGGATTGTTCAACAGAGTATATCTATGTAATACAGGAACAGATAATATACAAACATTACTTAAAAATGAATCAATAAAAGGCAACGGAAAATGCCCGAGCATAATAAATCAAAACAGCGTTGAAGTAATTAATGAAAATGTTTCACAACCTGCTTTTATATTATCTTTTCATTAAGACCAAATTTACACATATGAACAATTCAGTCATTATAATAATTTCATTTTTGTTGTTCCCACTTCTTTCTATTTCACAAATAGACATTGAGATCACACGTGGTCAAAACATAACTCAAGAATTACTCACAGCAATAAATTCTAGTGACCCAAACTCAAAAATTATTTGTTTTCATTTAGACAAAAGATATGGCGCAATAACACCTATTTATCTTGATTCTTCAATTACTCTTAATAATAAATTTCTGTTCCTTCCAAATCTTACAAATCTAATATTAAGAGATACTGCACAAATAAATATGACAGGAAATTCCTGGCTTGAAGGTGAAAGTTTTGGAGGTTCTCAAATTACACAAACTAACGATACACTTCCTGCTATTTCTCTTAAAGATTGCACAAATTGCTTAGTGTCTGAACTAGCGATAAAAGGAACAGGCTTTGATTCTAATGCTACTGGAATAGAAATAAAAGATGATGATGACCCAGATGATGAAAATGATGGAAATAATGAGGTCTCCTCAGTTAGTTTTGATTTTTTAAAATTTGGACTTGTCATTGAATCAAATAACAACAAATGTTCTGAACTATTATTTGAAAGGGTTGGGATAGATTCTATAGATTGTTTCGTAGATCCAGATTTAGATGGATGTGCAGTATTAATTGAT
>JAHDFV010000047.1 GCA_020627985.1 Saprospiraceae bacterium | reverse complement strand
TTTATATATTTTATTTTATATAAATAAAATGTTAGCATGGTTTTTGGTTTAGAAAATGAAACATCTTTATTTTTTATAATATGAGAGCAAAATCACATATCAGGAACATATTACATACTTTAGGTATAGTGTTGTTTAGTTTGATGTTCAATCAAGAAATTCAAGCGCAAACAGATGCTATGTTCACCAAGTATATGTTCAATAGTCTCACATTTAATCCTGCTTATGCTGGATCAAAGGAGCACTTGAGCATGGCATTAATACATCGGTCACAATGGTTAGGCATTGATGGAGGTCCTAGTACACAATCATTTTCAATACATACTCCATTTAAAGGTTTTGATCGCTTAGGAATAGGCGGAAGTATTGTAAATCAGAACGTTGGAACCAGTAAGATGCTAACGGCAAATATGGCATATGCTTATCGGATTCGACTAGGTAAAGATTCAAAAGCAGGTACTATTTCTATAGGAATGCAGGGAGGCGTTACCAATTGGAAAGCTAATCTAAAAAAATTAGATGTTTATGATGATACAGATGAATCATTTTCTGAACAATTCCCAAGTTATTGGTTGCCTAATTTTGGTTTTGGAGTTTATTATTATTCAAAGTATTTTTTTCTAGGAGGATCAGTTCCTAATTTATTAGAACATGATTTAAGAGAATTAAATTTAACGACTGAAAAATATGCGAGAACCGCTAGACACTATTATTTATCGGCGGGTGGAGCTATTCCTGTAAATGGAGATGATTTAATAATCAAACCCATGATTTTGGTGAAAAGTGCTGCATTGTTTAGTGGTATGAAAAATGAAGAAGACCAATTCAATGGCTATGGTTCACCAACTGAATTTGATTTTGATCTTTCTGTGTTATTTAGAGAAACACTTTGGGTGGGTGCTTCATTCCGTTCAGCGGTACAAGCATTTACAGATACAAGTTCATATGACTCTATCGATTTATGGGCTTCATATCAACTTAAAAATGGATTGGTCTTAGGCGTAGCTTATGATTATACCATATCAGATTTACAACAAGCTTCTAGAGCTTCTTTTGAAGTGATGCTTGGTTACGAATTTGATTTCAAAACTGAGAAAGCATACTCTCCTCGATATTTCTAAATTTTTTTTGACAACACAACTAAAATGTCAGTTATGATGAATCGTATTTTAATAATCTTGGGTGCTCTTATGCTGATGCATGGAGTTGTTTCTGCCCAATCATCGAAAATGAAACGGGCTAACAAAGCTTTTGAAAGTTTAAACTACCAACAAGCCATTGAATATTACAATGAAGTTTTAGGAAAAGAAGATAATGCTAGAGCTAAAATAAATTTAGCAGAAAGCTATCGAAAAGTCAATAATACAGAAGAAGCAGAATATTGGTTAGGGCAAATTGTAAATATGCCTGAGTCTGAAGCTGTCCACAAATTATATTATGGAATGATGCTTCAAACAAATGGAAAATGCGATTTAGCTAGAGAATGGTTTATAAAATATGTAGAAGAAGTTCCAGATGATCTAAGAGGGCAATATTTAGTAAGAGCTTGTGATTATGAAGAAGAACTGATGATTAAAAATGAAGGTGTATATGAAATAGAGAATATGCCTTTCAATACCGATTTGGATGATTTTAGTCCGATGTTATATGGAGAAGGCATTGTTTTCGCCTCAGAATATAAAGAAGCAGGTACACCCATCAAGAGAGAAAGCACATGGACTGGAAATCCATTTTTAGAATTATTTTTTGTTGAAAGAACAAAAACAAGAAAAAGAAAACAAACGGTCTACGAATACGGAAATGCAAAAACATTTTCGAATCGATTAAATACAAAATATCACGATGCATCTGTCTCTTTCAATAAAGATGAAACGGAAGTATATTTTACTCGAAATAATTTTATTTCAGGTAAAACGGGAAGAGATGATGATGGGGCCATTCGATTGAAGATTTATTCTGCACAAAGCCAAGGAACTGGATATACCTGGACAAATTTAGAAGGAATGCCTTTTAATAGTGATGAATATTCTGTTGCGCATCCAGCGATATCAGCTGATGGGGAAAAATTATATTTTTCTTCAGATATGCCAGGAGGTTTTGGTGGAATGGATTTATATGTAGCTGAAATAGAAAATGGTAGATGGAGTCCACCAACAAATCTTGGACCAGGAATTAATACAGAAGGACATGAAGTTTTTCCTTATGAAGGACCAGATGGTAATCTATATTTTTCATCAAATGGACATGTAGGATTAGGTGGATTGGATTTGTATAGTATGCAAATCAAAAACAATGGAGAATTTGGAAATATTGTTAATCTGGGTTATCCCATGAATACGGTGTCTGATGATTTTGGTATCGTAATGAATGATGCTGGAGATTTTGGTTACTTTTCTTCTGATAGAGAAGGAGGTTTTGGGAAAGATGATATTTATTCGTTCAAAAAATCTGCTGCTAAAGTTAGATTATTGGTAATTGATGATGAAACTGGAAAAGGAATTAGTAATGCTGAAGTTGTTAGTGAACTTACGGGCAATACTTATGTAACCAATGCCATCGGAATAGTTGAATTGGATCAAAAATTAAATGAGTGTAGCAATTTTACCGCTTCTGCAAGTGATTACTTGGAGAATGTGAATGAAGGTTGTACTAAAGATATTAAAGATGGAGAAGGTTTGGTTGTAGAAATACCGCTAAAGCGAAATCTTGTTTTTGATTTATTTGGTAAAATAATAGACCAAACAACTCAAGCACCTATTTCTGGTGCTAAAGTTGAATTAATCCCTACGGGATGTAAAGATATGAAACGCCAAACCGCTATGACGGGTATGGACGGTAGTTATTACTTTGAAGAAATAGGGAAAGATTGTTGTTTTGAAGTAAGAGCATCCAAAGATCCTACGTTTTTAGCCAATCGATCAGCTAAAAAATGTACAGATGATGTTAGGACAAGTACTTCATTTAAACAAGATATCTATCTTTCACCCATTCGTCCATTGCAAACTGTAGTAACTACGAGTCCTAATAGACCTGTAACAACTACAAGACCAGCAACGACGATAACAAGACCAACTAAACCTGCAGGAACTGTTGTTTCAACAACTCGTCCAACGGTTGTTTCAAATGCTTCTGTTTCAACAGTTCAAAACACAACTAGACCGACTACAGTACAAACCTATCCGGCAACTACAACGACTCAAACTTCTGGTACAACATATACTACTGGAACAACATATTCAGGGTCTCAAACAGTAGTAACTCAGGGAACTACTTTGAACTCATTTGGTCAAGGAAGAACTCCGGGGACATATTTGCTACATATTTATTATGATTTTGATCAATCCTACATTAGAGAAGATGCTCAAAATGAGTTAAATAAATTATTTAGTCTTCTCCGGGAGAATCCACGTTATGTAGTTGAAATTGGATCGCATACAGATTCAAGAGGATCCTACAAATATAACGATAGATTATCGCAAAGAAGAGCAGAATCTGTAGTAAGATGGCTGAGAGAAAAAGGAATAGCAGGGAATAGATTGAAGCCAATGGGTTACGGAGAAACTGTTAATGTGAACAATTGTAAAAATAATATACCCTGTTCTGAAGAAGAACATCAGTGGAATAGAAGGACTGAATTCCGAGTTTTAGGCTATTATGACGGAGAAGGAAGGTTTATAAGTACAGTAGAATCGGCAAAACCTAATCATGTTAGTGTTGACCAATGTCAAAGTTGTCCATTCTAAAACAAAGAGATACATATTACGCTGAAAAGTATGTGAATTCAACACCGTTAAAATGATACAGTTTTAAACAAAAAGCTGTATTTTGTGGTGATAATCAGTTGGTTAGTTATATGTTTTTTTTTAAAATGTGTGCATATAATGTTAATTGGTATATTATTTGATGAAAATATTTAATACAAAAGTTATTTCAATTTAAAAAGACTGCTACTATGAGGACATCTCATTTACTCTTGACTCCCCTCCTTTTTATGTTCTTCGGAATGAGCGTGACTACAGCTCAATCAGGAAAACTCAAATCTGCTAACAACAGAATGGAAATTCTGGATTACATGGGCGCTATTGGCGAGTACAATAAAATACTTGCTAAAAATGATATCGCTGAAGCTAAAATCAATTTAGCGGAATGTTATCGTAAAGTTAGTGATATCGATAATGCTGAATATTGGTATGGACAAGTTGTTCGTTTGCCTGAAGCAGAACCTATTCATTACCTTAGATATGGTTACATGTTACAACGTAATGGTAAATGTGATATGGCTAGAGAATGGTTCGAAAAATTTGTTGAATCAGCTCCTGATGATGCTAGAGGACGTCATTTATTACGTGCTTGTGATTACAGGGAAGAATTAGAAAGAAAAAATGCTGGAATTTACGAAGTAGACCACATGCCTTTTAACTCAGGACTAGATGATTTTAGTCCAATGTTTTATGGTGATGGTTTAGTTTTTGCATCTGAAACACACCAACAAGGACCTACAAAGCGTCTTCACTGTTGGACAGGTAATCCTTTCTTAGAATTAATGTATGTAGATGGCGAGAGTTCTGACTCAACTCAATGTCTATCTGGTTTCGGAGAACCTGAAAAATTCTCAAAATCATTAAACTCTAAGTTTCACGATGCTGCTGTTTCATTTGGTGAAGAAGACAACCAAATTTTCTTTACTCGTAATAACCTATTAAATGGTAAAGCGAGAAAAGATGATGAAGGAGTTATTCGTTTAAAAATATACTCTGCTGAAGGCAGTGGAGGAGAAGGATCTACTTCTTTCTCAAATATGGAGAGTTTACCTTTTAATAGTGATGAGTACTCAGTAGCTCACCCTGCTTTATCTCCTGATGGTCAAAACTTATACTTCGCATCTGATATGCCTGGTGGTTTTGGAGGAATGGACCTTTACGTTTCTGAACAAGAAGATGGACGTTGGGGACCACCGATTAATTTAGGACCTCGTGTAAACACAGAAGGTCATGAAGTATTTCCATACTTCGACCATGATAATAACCTTTACTTCGCATCTGATGGACAAGTTGGATTAGGAGGATTGGATATTTATCAAATGCAAAAAAAGAAAGAATTCAACGAATGGGGAGACATCATAAACATGGGTGCACCAATCAATACTGTTGATGATGATTTCGGATTTATTATTAATAAAGATAAAACTTGTGGATGTTTCTCTTCTGACCGTGAAGGTGGATTTGGAGATGATGATATCTATTGTTATAGAAGAAATGCTGCTACTTTAGAAGTATTAGTATATGATGAAAAAACAGGAGAGCCTATCGAAGGTGCTGAAGTAGTTTCTGATTGTACAGGAAATACATACTACACAGACGTAGAAGGTAAAGCAGTAATCGAACAAAAAATGAACCAGTGTTGTACATTTGCAGCTTCTAAGGAAGAATATGATGACAACGCTAAAGAAGGTTGTACTACAGATATCGCTCCTGGAGAGTCTAAAGTAGTTGAAATTCCATTATCTAAGCCAATCAATTGCTTAGTATCAGGTACAGTATCTGCTGGCGGAGTAGTTATGGCAAATGCGCCAGTTACACTTAAAGGAGGCTGTATAGAAGGCGGTTCTCAAACAGTTGAAACTGATGATATGGGTAATTATTCTTTTGCTTTAATAGAAAATTGTGATTATTCTATTTCAACTACAGTCGCTGGGTATGCTGGAGGTAGTACTCAATATTTTGATACTAAAAACCCAGCTAATTGTTCTCATATGAAGAACTTTAATTTGTTCCAAACAATTGCTAATAAGCCGCCGGTTTATAATCCACCAGTATCAAATCCACCAGTTTATAATCCACCAGTATCAAATCCGCCAGTTTATAATCCACCAGTTTATAACCCACCTACAATATCACAACCTATTACGGATATACGTACAGGATCATGGACTGGAAATGATATCATTAGAGAAGCACAAGGGAATGATCCTTTAGTATGTTGTTCTGCATATGAAGGAATAAGTGGATATAATGGAACTTTAGAAGTAAGCCCGTCTGTACAATATGTACAGCCTGGTCAGCCATTACCATATTTGTTACACATCTATTATGATTTTGATCAGTCATACATTAGAGATGATGCTACGGGAGAGTTGAATAAATTATTAGGTTTAATGAATGAAAATTCAAACTTAGTAGTAGAGATTGGATCACATACAGATTCAAGAGGATCGAATAAATACAACGATCGTTTATCTCAACGTAGAGCAGAATCAGTAGTGCGTTGGTTAAAAGAGCAAGGAATTCCTGCTAATCGTTTAACCGCTCAAGGTTATGGAGAAACCATGAATGTGAACAATTGTGTAAACAATGTTCCTTGTTCAGAGCAAGAGCACCAATTAAACCGTCGTACGGAATTCAGAATTATCGGTTTAACAGATGGAACTCGTTATTCTACTCCTAGAAATAATGTAGATGGAAAAGGATGTCAAGGATGTCCGTTCTAAAAATATTGATATTTTTATAAGTATAGTAAGAGAGGCTAATCGGAAGGTTAGCCTCTTTTTTTTATGCTACTTAACGCTTTATTAAATGAAGTTATTTAAGAACATAATGTTGATTTATCAGCTTTTTATCCATCCATTCCCGATAACTATCGGGAAGCACTTATAAATCATTTTAACATTAGTTTTTAAATAACTTCAATAACTTAAATCATATTACAGCGTTTTACATATGAAATCACATTAGAATTAAATTCTTTTGTAACAAATGGCATCTTTTTAGATGCTATAATGAATAGACCTAAAATCACAATGCTAGAAATCTATTTAATTGAATTGATTTTGAAACCAGAATAACCATGAAAAATTATATTTACTCAATTATAGGAATCATATTTTTTTTACTTTTTGCTTTTCCTTTAAAAGCGCAAAATGAATTTTTACAAAAAGGAAATACTGCTTATGAAATGATGTCATTTGATGAGGCAGTCGTTTCATATTCAAAATATTTAAAAATCAATCCTACAGATAAAGAAGCCCTAGTCCGAATTGCAAATGCTTATGAACATTTAAATGATCTGGAAAATGCTGCTATTTGGTATGACAAAATAATCAAGGAAAATGTACAAGCAGAATATCTTTTTCAATATGGAAAAATATTGATGCGCTTGGGTAAATATGAGGAAGCGAAACCTTTGTTCCAAAAGTATAGTACATTGGATCAATTGAGAGGTTCTAATTATGCAAAGATGTGTGATTATGCTGCTTCGAAGAAAAATATGATGCCGTTGTTTCAAATAGAATCTTTACCTACGAATACTGATTTAGCGGATTATTCTCCTACATATTTTAAAGAATCATTGGTCTTTGTTTCAGGAAGAAATGATATATCCAGAACAGATGCACCTAAACCTGAAGCAGGTACGGGGCGGTTTAAAAATAATGTTTTTATCAGTCAATTAGTAGATGGACATTCGATGTCTAAACCTAAATATTTGAGGACCTGGCTTAAAGATAATAATGGAGAGAATGAAGGCCCCATTTCGTATTCTGCAGATGGGAAATGGGTCGCTTTTGTAAAAAATAAATATATAGATGGTAATTCGATTACTTCTTATTATCCGTCGAAATCTAATATTTATATCGCTGAAGTGAATGAAAAAGGAGATTGGGAAACAGCAGAAATGTTTCCATTCTCTGGAGATTATTCCAACCATTTTCCAACTTTATCTGCAGACGGTACAACTATGTTTTATTCTTCAAATCAACCAGGTGGAGAAGGGGGATATGATTTGTACCAAACCACAAAGAAAAATGGTACATGGACCACACCTAGAAATTTAGGTAAAACAATCAATAAACCAGGCAATGAAATTACTCCTTTTATAGATGCAGATGCTTTATATTTTTCATCGGATTATCAAATGGGCTTTGGTGGTTATGATGTTTTCAAAGCAAAAATTGTTGAAAATGCTTGGCAAATTTCAAACATGGGAAAAGGGATTAACTCTCCTGGAAATGATTATGGTTTTATTTATAAAACGAATGAAAATATTGGATTTTTAGTGTCTGATAGAGATGGAAATGAAGATGTTTTTCAAGCCTCAAAATCATCCAATGATTTGAATATTTATGTAAAAAATGCTGCGGATCAAAAACCAGTTGCTGCTGCACTTTTAGATTTTAGAACCTGTAATAAAGGTACTTTTCAAACCAATGAAGAGGGGCGTTTTTCGATTAAGGCATCGCAAGGATTAAATTGTAAAATTAAAATTAGCCGCCAAGGCTATGAAGACCACACCATAGATTTAAATCCAGCTAGTATTGCAGATGGAAAAATTGAAATTTTATTATTTCGGAAAGGAGAAAAATTTGATGGTTCTATTTTAGATGGATTGAGTAATGAACCTGTGTCAAATGTGAAAGTCAAAGCTTTTAATCAAACGGATGGTTCCAATATTGAGGCATTTTCAGATGAAGATGGTATTTATTCTATTGCACTAAAACCATTTTCAAGGTACATGATTACATTTTCTAAATTGGAATATGTAGATGTGACGATTAAACCTCAAACCAAAGATGGTACGGATAAAAGTATTTTAGGAAGTTTGTTATTATATCCGACTTCTGGCGCGGATGTAGCTGTAACAAGACCAACAGTTGAGACACCTGAAGTCATAGAAACCCCACCCGTAATTGTTGAATCTCCAGTTGTAGAGACGCCTACTGTTCCATCTGTTCCTTCAGTGCCGACAACACTAAGTGAAGACATTGCTACACCTGAAAGTCCAAGTATAACTACGCCCTCTGTGCCTAGTATTGTAACACCTTCAGTTGAAGAAGTTATTGTATCGCCAACGTCCTCTGCTGTTCCAGAAACTGCCTTGAAAACAGGTTTTTCTATTCAACTCATGTCTTTGTCTTTAAGTAATAATAAACAACCGAATGGGCTTTCGAAATTACAAGGAATGGTCAATGGTGTTTATGTAAAAACAGATGATACTTGGAAAAGGTATAGGGTAGGAGTGTATCGTACAAAAGAAGAAGCGATTCAGGTTAAAGCGTATATTAGAGCGCTAGGATTTGATAGTGCTTATGTTGTTGTGGAAGATGGTAGTGGGTTGATTGAGAAAATTGATAATTAGATTTTTAGATACTTAGATTTTTAGATGTTAGACTACAAGACGCTAGATAATAATTCTTAAAACTTTATTTAAATAATTTGAATTATAGAAAGAAACAATTTATTCTTTTATAGTTTTTAATCAATCATTGTTAAATACCAATTCATACATTTCCTTGATTCGATTTCCAATAAATTCTTGACCAAAATTTTCATGAGCGAAAGTTGCGATATACTTTTGATCATAACGAGATCGATTTAAAATCATTTTTTTTAAAGAGTGGAATAAAGCATCTTCATCTTTTGCATTTATTAATTCCCCTAAATTATTATTTCGAATCATTTCTTTCATTCCTCCTACATCTGTTGCTAGTACTGGTATGCCTGAAGCAAATGCTTCTACAATTACACAAGGTAAATTTTCATAATTACTAAATAATAAAAGTAAATCAGAATTTTGCATATGTTCTGCAACTTTATTTGCAGGTTGTAAACCTAGAAAATGAACTTCATTTTCTAGGTTTAATGAAGTAGCATATTGAATTAATTTTTCTTGATCTTTTCCTTTTCCTAAAATATGATATTCAAATTGAATTCCTTCTTCTTTTATTCTTTTTAAAGATCTGAGCATTCCAGAAATATTTTTATGCTCATCTAATAACATGGCTACAGAAATTATTTTAGGAATGGTATTATTTCTAGAATAATTAGGATTGAAAAAATCAGTATTGACTACATTGTGAACCGTGAAATAATTATTATTTAATCCATGATTTTTCATGGCTTTTCCTAAGTCGTCAGAAGCAGGAGAAATTAAAGCTGCTTTTTTAATAATATAAGGTGTAATTAATTTTTTTAATGTATTCTTTTCGTAATGATTTGTCAAAGGAAGATAACCCGTCCAATGTTCTGTAATAATATAAGGAATGTTTGAAAATGTTTTTTTTATCCAAGCAAAAATCCCAGTACGTAATAAAACAGTTACATGAATTAATTCAATTTTTCCTTGTTCTTTTTTTATACGATTAAATCCTTTTTGTAAAGCAATAAAATATAAAATGATTTTTAGTAAACGGTCTAAAAAAGAAAAGCCCGTTATTCTTTTGGCAAAAGAATAACGGTATGTTGGAATTTCTTTTTCTATTCCGTAATGTTCTATAATTTGAAATCCAGAAATACTAGGATTAGATTCTGCATAAAGAACAGAGATATTGGTATAAGATAAAACAGATTCAATATGTCGTTGAACGAAAATTCCAGCAGAAGCATATTGTGGACTAGGATACCATTTCGGAAGAACAAGGATATGTTTATCTTTTATCATGATATCCTGTAACAATTAAGTTCCTTCTTGCATTTTTCTCGCCGTCTCTGCAACGATTAAAGCATCAATCACAGGTTCGATATCTCCTGCAATAATTTTATCTAAATTATAAAGCGTCAAATTAATTCTATGGTCAGTTACTCTATTTTGTGGCCAATTATAAGTTCTAATTTTATCAGAACGATCACCAGAACCTACCAGAGATTTCCTAGCGCTTGAAACCGTAGAATTATAGGCTTCTACTTGTTGCAATCTAATTTTATCGATTAAACGACCCATGGCAATTTCTCTATTTTTAATTTGAGAACGACCATCTGTACTTTCTGCAACAACTCCTGTAGGTAAGTGTGTAAAACGAACACCTGACTCTGTTTTGTTTACGTGCTGTCCCCCAGCTCCACTAGCTCTAAACGTATCTGTTTTTAAGTCTGCTTTATTTATATTGACATCTTCTAATTCTAATTTAGGCATTACCACAACTGTAGCAGCGGACGTATGTACCCTTCCTTGAGATTCTGTTTTAGGAACCCGTTGAACTCGATGCGCACCTGATTCAAATTTAAGTCGACCGAAAACATCATTCCCAGAAACTTCAAGGACTAATTTATTATAGCCACCTACTGTACCTTCATTAATAGAGATTACATCTACTTTCCATTTCATGGTTTCGAAGTAACGAGAATACATTTTGTAAAGATCACCAGCAAAAAGACTCGCTTCATCTCCACCTGCTCCTGAACGAATTTCAAAAACAACATCTTTAGAATCTTCGGGATCTTTTGGAATCAAGAGTATTTTAATTTCGGCTTCCATTTTTTCTCGCTGGGCTTTTAGCTCAGTTAGTTCCATTTGAGCCATTTCTCGCATCTCTTCATCGTCTTCTTTCAACATCTCTTGGGCAGTATCCATATTGCCGAGAAGGTCTTTGTATTGTAAATATATCTCTACAACAGATTGTAGATCTTTATATTCTTTATTTATTTTTTTGTAGCGACTCATGTCTCCAATCACTTCAGGATCGGATAGTTGTTCTTCCACGTAAATATATCGTTCGTGAATCGCTTGTAATTTATCTAACATCGTAAATCTATTTTCAGACTGCAAAATTAATAATATTCCCCAAAGTATTGGGACTCATTAGGGATAAGGTATAAAAAGGGAGGAATGTCTTTTGGTCAGACATTCAAATTATGGTAGCAACGCTAAAGAAATGATGTGCAGATAATGGTGATCATATTCATTTATTTTGAATTATAACATTAGATTCAAAAAATGAGTTCCTTTGAATTGACAATGTATATCATTACTTTTGAAAAAATAAAAATACGAAAAATTGAAGAATTGCCCCTCTTGTCATACAGAATTTAAAGGAAGATATTGTTATCAATGTGGTGAGAAAAAAGTGGTTGAAAGTGATTTTACCCTAAAGCATATTTTTGGGGAAGGATTTTCTTTTATTACCAATTTAGATTCTAAATTATATCGAACATTTGTTGGCTTAATGTTTAAGCCAGGTTTTTTAGTCAATGAATATTTAGAAGGGAAACGGAACGTTTATATGAAACCCTTTCAGGTTTTTATATTAGCGAGTATTTTATTTTTTATATTTTTATCAGGAATAGATTTATTACTTATTCCGTCTAAATGGTTTTTTACAGATCATACACGAGAATTGATAAATGGCTTGCTTCAAGAAAAAAATATAAGTCAAGAAATGCTTGCTCAGATGTATGATGCAAAAGTAGTTTCTAATTCAAAATTATATATATTTATTTTGCTTCCAGTACTAGCATTTTTTCTTTTTATTTTTAATCGAAAACGGCAGAAAGAATTTGGTAAATATGTTATTCATGCTTTATATATGTTTTCCTTTTTCATGGTAATGTTGGTGATGGTAACCATTTTTTTCGATTTGATACCGTTAAAAATTAATAAATGGTGGGTGATTTTATCTGCACAATTGTTACAATTACTATATATAATGTTTTCGATTAAAAATGTATATGATCGAACCTTAGGGCAAAGTATTTTACAAGGACTAGTGGTTACGCTTTTATTAGGTTTTTTGTTAGGAATGTATAGGTATGGAATTAGTTATTTTACTTTATCTAATTTATGATTTAATTTAAATACATAAGCTAAACCCAATTCAGCAAAATCAGCTTGTCCAAAATTAGCATTAATAAATACACCCAATCTTATATTATGTTGAGGTAAATTTTTGGTGTTAAATAAATAAGCATTAAAACCAAATTTTGTGGTCAACCATCTCTTGGTGATTCGATCAAATTCTTTTGTATTTTCGAACACTTCATAATGAGTCTTATAAAAAGGTTTTGTCAAGTTTAAACCTCCTTGTATGTCAATACTAAAATGACCCATTAAAAATTCTGTACCTATAGTGAAAATTAAATTAGACGAAGACCAAATTGTATTTTTATTGTACTCAACTAAAGAGTTTTCTTCAATATAATCTTGATATAATTGATAATATCGATAAGAAAATCCAGTACGGACAAGGATATGTTTTTTAAATAAAATACCAATAGTCAATCCAGTAGTTGATACGAAACCATCTTTACCTCCTATTGGGGAAATAGGTCCCCCTAGTTCATGTGTTCCTATTCCTTGATTTAAAATTAAATAGGGACAATACTCTTTTTTAAATGGTTTTTTAAATGTATTTCTTTCACCAATGGTCTTAGGGAAAAATTGAAAAATTATACTAGCTAAAGCAGAATTTATTCCATAGTTGGGTAGTTGAGTATGACCATTTGAAGAATGTCTTAGAGCTAAACCCGTTTTAATTCTTAGTTTCTCTGAAACAGGAAATGATTTAAAGACACCTACATTAAAGGTGAAAGCAAAAGTAGAACCAGTATATAAATTTCTTGGATTGTTTACTTCATGGTATTTTTTATTAAAAGTAGAAAGGCCAAAACCTAATTTAAAAGAAGCTCCTTTTTTCGGATCTTTTGAAGTAGGTAAAATAAAATAAGGATTTAAAGAAAATTCGGATCCAAAAATATCTTTTTCGCCTAGAAAATTATAACCTAAATCCAATCCTAATTCAGGGTAATTGTAAAATTCGCCCCAGCCATTATTTCCTAATTGTAAAAATCCTACTTGTAAATGTAAACCTAGATTTGCACTAGTCTTAGGATGCGAAGAGGTATTGGGTGCGATTTTTCCTATTTGAGGCTCTATTCCAAAATATAAAGAAGTGTTATTTTGAGCAAATAGAATAAAAGGGTAAAATATAAATATAATTAAAAAATGCTTCATTAGAATCTGCGTTACTATTAGGTATAATAATAACGCAGATTAAAAAGTAATGATGCTTTTAAGAATGAATTATTTAAGCAATACTCATTTCTTTAGAATAATTTGATTTTAAATCATTATAGGAGAAAAATAAAGTAATAGCCAAAGAAAGAATTAAATATCCAATAATAATAAATGATCCATTGGGGATCCAAGTGTCTATTCCGTACCAACCTCCTTTGTAATAAAGTAAAAAGATACCGAACGAAAATTTAATAATTTCAGTAATAGCCGCTAATGGATTTCTATCCATTAAAGTGGTATATGAAAAAATGGTGATCGCAATAAATAAAGCATATAATAAAATATCAGTAAAAGGATACTGAACAATTATGTTTAACATATATAAGAGGAATCCTAAACAAATCGTAATTTGTCCCCAATGCCAAATTGAAAAGAATGGAGTAGTAGGGGTATCGTATTTTTCTAAAGAATGGGGATCTGTTACGATTTCTATAGGATATTTTTCTTTAACATCATCAGGTCTCCATCCCGTAGGCATAAACCATATTCTTATTTTATCCCAAATTCTTTTTGTTCGAAAAGCATCTTTAGCGATTAATAAAAAATGTTGGAAATTAATTAAAAAAGGATTCCAAGTTTGTACTGGTTTTTTTACGCCATATACTGGTGGCTCATCTTCTAATTCAGCTTGGAAGGTTCCAAATAATTTATCCCAAATAATAAATATAGGCGCAAAGTTCTTATCGAGATATTGATCATTAATGGCATGATGAACTCTATGATGAGACGGTGTTACAATAATATGTTCCAAGAAACCCATCTTATTGATTAAAGTGGTATGATACCAAAATTGAGCAAACAAATGTATGGGCGCAATAACAGCGACAACTTCAACTGGTATGCCTAAAATGGCCATTGGAATATATAAAAAAGTAAAAATAGCAAAAAAAGTAGAAATGCTTTGTCTTAATGCACAAGCTAAATTAAATTCCTCACTACTGTGATGAACGATATGCCTATTCCAAAAAATATTAATCATATGTTCGAAACGATGCGTCCAATATGAGGCAAAATCTTTTCCGATAAAAGCTAAAACAAATAATAGCCAAGTCGTTTTTATCTCAAAAATGGCTAGGTGCTTTACTAAGTAAGAATAACTAATAATAACGATGGTTAAACTCAAGACATCTTTTAAAGTATTGGTCAGCCCTGAACTTAGGCTAGAAATCGTATCCATACTACGAATGGTACTTTTCCCCATTGCCAAGCCACATAGAAATTCAATAAGAATTAAAACTGTAAAAAAGGGAATAGCATACATTAATGCTTGAGCATATAATTCCATAATAAACGTTACATATTAATTTGATCAGATGTTTAAATTTACGAAAATATTATACAAGATCAAAATGAATAGAAACAGTTATCTTTGTTGTAAAGATTTGGACTCCCAATTTAAAATTAATGAAATGAAACACGTAGTTATTATATGTCTCTCAATTTTCTTTTTATTTTCTTGTACTACCAGTACAGAAGAGACTCTAACTCAAATTGATAAGGTGGAGGTTACAAAAGAATCCCCTAAAGTAGTGACAAAGATGATTAATAAACTCGATAAAGAGTTGAACTATAGAATTTCTATTTCTTATCCTCAAGTTGTGCGTAAATCAAATAAGAGATTCAATTCAACTTGTGAAAAAATAGCCAGAGATTTAGAAAAAGATTTTATTTCATTGATACAAGGTTTTGAACCAATTTCTAGAAGAGAATTAAATTCAAAATATAAAGTGACTTTTAATAATGCTGACTATATGAGTTTAGTATTAAAATCATCAAAGGCTGTTCCTGCTACTTCTACATTGTTGAATGATTATAAGACAGTGAATTGGGATTTAAATAAAGATGAACCTATTCAGGTAGCAGATTTATTTTTTAAGGATAATTGGTCAGAAAAAATAACCGAACAAATAAGAAAAGAATTGCCAGAAGGTTGTGAAATTACCATTGAATTATTGGATAGGAATAATTTCCTTATCCGAAAAGATGCTTTAGAAGTATTTAATGTTGGTGTGTCAGGGGGAGTCGATTGTTATGATTATTCAACGGTAATAAAATGGTCAGAATTAAAAGGTGTGTTATCCGAGAAAGGAAAAGAAATTTTAATGATCAAATAAATTAATTTGATCTTGTAATCTTTTTATAATTAAATTAGTGATTCGTCTTTTGATTTCTTTTTCATCAAATAAATAATGGTTCCATTCTTCGCTTGTGAATTGTCCAATAATTACACCCAGTAATAGGTTGTTGAATTTTTGATCTTTTTTTATCTGTTCTTCAATATAAATTGATTTTTTATTTTCATTTAATTGATGATAAATTCCTTTTCGAACATAAATTTGATTTTTGAAAATATCAATTAATAAATCATTTTGAAATTTTAAAATCGGACGAATGGTTTTGTTTTGAAAAATTTCAACAGTTGAAGTTGCTCCTTCTTGATGAATGCTTGGAATATTAGGACGTAAACTTGTTAATTGATCTCGATTCATTCTATTTATTTAATTTCTTCAATCACCCAATGAAATTCATTCTGTAAAGCAGGCATTTTTTTCCAATCTAATACTTTACATGTCATTATTTTTTGAGGTTGATATTGTAATGAAATGATACTATCTTTTAGATTGAGTTGGAAAGGAAAAATAAAATGCTTCCCTTGATCTTCTTTGTAATCTATAACAATAATTTCTTCTTTTTGTTGATCAATTTTTAATTTATAATCTTTCATTTCATCTGTTTCACTTTGGAAAATGATGTATCCATTTTTATGAATAAAAAAACGTTTGAAAGGAATGGTGCTTTCTTCTTCATTGTTGTTGGTGTTCCTGAATGATACAACTTCATATGCTCCATGTAAAAAAGGACGAGGAGAATTGTCATTTTTAAAATTCCATTGTTGAATATATGGAAATAAAGATTCTAAGAAAATAAAACCTATGGCAAATATTTTTAATCCAAACGTAAAGGAAGGTGAAAAGGACTCTAATTTTTTTTCTTGAAAAAAAGAAGTGGCTTTACCCGAAAATATAAATTCCTTGAAGCTATTTAAATAAGGAGAAATGCAAATACAAGCTAAGACAAATAAAAAGATGGAATATATTTTTACAGAAATATCAAAACTGAAATTAATCGCGATAATATGAATAAGAACACCAATGGCAATCAATAATCCTAAGAACCTAGTTTTTTTATGTAATAATAATAAAGCAGGAATAACTTCCATTAATCCCATGAAAATATTATAAGATCTAGATATACCCATCGTAGACCAAAAAAGAATATCCTGACTTAATTGACCAAAAGGAGTGAAAAGAATATTGGGTTCTGGTGTTTGAAATTGAGCCTTGCAAATTTTATCTACCCCATATTTCATAAGCTGAAGAGAAAGATAATAAGTAAATATTCTTCTTTAATCTCCAATTATGAATTTCTTTCATGAATTTATTACTCAATAAAAAATCAATACTAGAAAAGAAGAATAAAACTAATATCCAATAATACATTAAAATAGAATCTGAAGAAATAGATTCTGCATCGCTTTCAATTCCGATTAAATTAAATATAGGTGAAGCAAAATAATGGACACATTTCTCTTGCCATGGAAACAAGTAAAATGGAAAAGGTATAAATATTACACAATAAAAGAGGAAAAAATAAAAAATAGATTTAATATTTTCCATGGAATTAAGTCGAACGAATTTTTAATTGATAATGAATGATGCCTAAAATACTAGCTATACTTAACAGCATGATTAACAAAAAATAGATTGGTCCTTTAGGTGGATTCGGTGGTGTATTGTTTGTAGTAATTAATATTGCAGAAGAACGATCCTGTCTCTTTTTAATATAGGTAGGGTTTTGAATTTTAATTTCTTTATCTTCTATTTTATCCGTTTTTACTTTAGTTTTTTCTTTTTTGTTTTTTCGCTTCTTTTTTAAATTTTTCTTCGCTTCTTTCTTAGTTTTTCTTTTTTCTTTTTTAGAAATGGATTCACCATTGTCGTATCCTACAAATGTGACATTGTCAATATCATTTTTAAAAAAGTATTCATTTTTTAAATTCTTCTTTACACTATCTAAATCATTTTGTAAATGAAATAAAGGATGATGAAAAACCGTATCTTTTCCTTCCTTCCAAATGGTAGTGTCTGCATTTTCAATCCAACGATTCGTACAACTTTCTGTAGTCACCATTACAACAGTTGTGTCATTCAAGAAAATTAAACTATCTAATTCTGCAATACGAATAGTAGGGTTAGGAGCTTGACCAAAATTAGAAGACAATAAATCCGAATTATGTTTTAATGCTAAATTAAAAGTTGCATTAGATCCACTATGACTTTTGTGTGAGATTAATTTAGTTTGCGCTGCACAGAAATAAAAGGACAATAATATTGAAATAATTAAGATAAAATATTAATCAAGAATACTCAAAAATGATTCATATTAAATATCTGAAAATAAAATTATTGGGTGATTGGATAATGATCAAGAGATATTCTACATAAGCCTCTTCAT
>JAHDFV010000046.1:13728-18350 GCA_020627985.1 Saprospiraceae bacterium | reverse complement strand
ATTTGATACATCTGCTTCTGCATCTCCAATCCTTTTCTTTTTTATAAAACTATAACCAGCTAAAACCGTTCCATACATATCTAATTTATCAATACCTAAAAAATTACCTTTATGATATGCAAATCTTGCACTTAATGTTGTTGCATGTATTCGATCATAACCCGATGCCCCATCTTCTGTTGCATAAATAGGATCACAATCAACCCCAGGAATTGGTATACCTTGCTCACAAAGGATACCACCAACATAACCTATAATATCTCCTGTTAAAATATCACTTACAACAGTCGGGGATTTAGCCGTATAATAACCAAGATGTAAACCTGCACCTATTTGGTCTGTAATTCCATATTCATATTTAAAGGTAAAGTTAGGAGAAGCGCCTCCTTGGTCTCCACCTCCTAATCCTTCAACGATATTAAATGAAGTATTAGCAAGATTAGGGAATCCTACACCGAGGTTAAAACCGTGCGTTCCCTTCATATGATAATAAGAAGATTCTGTTCTTCCTTTCTTATTCGTTTCTTCTTCTTGTGCTTGTAATACAAAACAGCAAAACAAGGTCATTATTAATGTCAAAAATGTTTTCATGTAAAATTTATTTGATGTGTTAAAATATAATAAAAGAGAAATCCCTTTTAAGAACGGATTGGATTACAATTTGGTGGGTCTTCAAATATAAGGTTAAAAATTTATTTATTTCTTAATGCCTACCTGCGCAACGAACACAATGTGTACTTTCAGGTAAAAACATTAATCGTTGTACTGCTATTTTATTATCACAAATGGAACACTTACCAAAGTCAGGATCATCCAACTTTGTAAGAGAAAGGGTTAATTTTCCCATTTTTCTTTTAGATCGACGAAGAGAAGCTTCTGCTACACTTTTATTATTTAGTGCATCCATTCGGGTAATTCTACCTAAAGAATTTTCTGGCGGAATAGGCTTGGTTAACTCCTTGAGTTCTTCAATTTGTTGTTCCGTTTTTGTAATTTCGATTTGTAAAACTTTGCGAAATTCATCTTTTTCTTCTTCCGTCATATTATCATTATTCTGCTTCGCCCAAAAGTTCTTGATCTAAGCGATTTTTAAAGGCTGTATCTAGTTTTTCTTTGATAAAATCAATATGATTTCCTTTGGGGACATCGCGATCTATTTTATACTCTGTATCTTTTAATTTATAGGGCTCAACAATTCTTCTTGATTTAGGAACTGTTTTGGTAAAATACTCTTTCCGATGTATTAACCTAGGATAAACGGACGACTGCGTACTTATGTCCACAAAGAAATTCTTTTTTTCTTTTTTATCATTGATATATTGCACTCTACCTTGCTCTGAGCTAAAGTACAAATATGCACCAGGTCCTTTGACCTTTAAAGTTATTCCAATAAAAACTCCTTTATCTTTTTTGAATTTAAAATTAAAAGGATCTGGATTTTCAATATCAAAAGGCACTGCTTCATAGTCTCCTCTCGCTACTAGTTCCTCTACTGCAAATATTTTTCCATTTTCTTCTTTCGACCTTGTTTTCTTTATCACCTCATTAAAATATTTATCATTGTACCATAAAGTAGCTGCTGAATCTACTATATATCCTTTTTCTTGGATTAAGGTAAGATAAAAGGTATACAATTGAATGGGACTTTTGCCCATTAAGGCTAAATTACAAATATTGAATTGTGCATTAATTTTTATAAATAAATCTAATTTTAAAGCTTCGTATCTTTTTTCCCAATCTTTTATTTCATCTATAATGGCAGGTCTATAGGGTTTCAAATCCATGATAGCTAAAGACAATTCCATTTCTTTAGCTTCAATGTCTTCTGTAATATTTTTCATTTTTTCTTTTACCTCCAAGTAGTAGGTATAGTCTGTACCATTTTTTGCATTTTTCCAAAAACGTTCTCCTTTTTTTACTTTTTTCCGCTCTAGCATTACTAATTCGCTGAGCATTTTCACATAAGTATTCCCTTCTTGTAATTGGTAAATATTTCTGCGAAAATCAGAAGATATATCAGCCGAATTATCTCGTTGCAGTTCTTCTAACATGAGCTCAATTTTCATGGCATCTGCTTGAACTTGAATATCTATTTCATCATCTATTACTGAGATGACCACTTCTAATTGATCATTCCCATAGGTATTAATTTTACGCGCTAAAGGTGTTACTAATTTTTCTCTTAATGTTCTTTGTAAATGCCTAGCGCCGTATTTAACATCATAACCTTTGTAAGCGATATAATCCAAGACTTCATCTTGAATATCTAAAGACATTTTACGGAATTTAACCCCTTCCCTTTTTTTAAATAAATCCATTTCTCGTTCTACTACAAAACGCATCGTATCTTTTCTAAGGGGACTAAAAGGAAGTACACGATCAATCCGGTTAAATAATTCTGGACGGAAATGTTTTTCTACTGCAGTAATAAAATGATTGTTCACATCACTATTTTCCATTTCTGAATTCCAACCAATTCTATTTCCTTGTAATGATGCAGCACCTATATTAGAAGTCATGATAATAATCGTACTACAAAAGTTGACCAATTTCCCTTGGCTATCTGTTAATCGACCTTCTCCTAAGACTTGTAATAATAAATCGTAAAACGAAGGATCTGCTTTTTCAATTTCATCAAATAAAACAACTGCAAAAGGATCTCTTCTTACTGCTGCTGTCAGTAAACCTTCTGCATGGTATCCTACTCCCGTTAGGCGAATCACTGCATAAGGATCAGAAAATTCACTCATATCAAAACGAATGATTTTATCTCTGCCTCCAAACATAAATTTGGCTAATATTTTAGCCATTTCTGTTTTTCCAACACCTGTAGGTCCTACAAAAAGAAATGAAGCAATGGGTTTTCCTTGTCGGGTTAAAGCTGTTTTTACAGAAGCTAAAATATCTACAACCGCATCAATACAATGGTCTTGTCCAAATAAATCATTTTTAAAATCGGTTCGAATTTGATTGGGTTTCATCGGCACTTCAGGATCAACAATAAATTGAGGCATTCCTGTTTCTTCGCAAAAATGTTTAATGACTTCTGAGCGCCCTATTGTATGCGTAGATTCATCTTCATTGGATCTACTTTTAATTTGATTTAAAATAATGCTTTCTAAAAAGCGAATCGGTTTTCCTGGAAAACCAGAATAAGGCGTATATCTTTTATTTAATCGAATCGTCTCTTTTACCGTCTTCAATCCTTAATCGACTTGATTTTGCGATATTATTTACTTTTTCTAATATAATTTTTTCTAAATCATTCTTGGGTTCTTCTATTCGAATGACATTAAAAAAGGAAGAATAATTAGGGCTTTTCAAATCAATTTTAGCTAATTCTTCTTCTGAGCATTCTGAGATCAATGTTATCGCTCCTTTTACAAGATATGGACGTAAATATTCTGCCATACTCACTTCATTTCCTTCGTATTGCCCTACTTCAAACAACTCCATTAAATTCCGAACATAAAGGATGTCCCCTCGTTTCGTTAAATCTTTACAGAGATAAGCTAGATTCTCTTGCCAACCTACATCTGTTGTAAGTTCTTTGATCATGGTAGAAGCAGTGGTTTCCCAAACTTCAGCAGAAATATGAAGGGATTTTCGCTGTTTGGCTAACTCCCAAACCATTGTTGTTTTCCCAACTCCAGATCGCCCAACTAACAGTACATTTTTACTAAATTGACCTTTTAGGGCTCTAACCAATTGATCGAATTCACTTTCCATTCCAAAAAGAGTTCTTCTATTGACTTCTAATGATTGAGCTACAACAGGAAGAATTTCTTTTGCTTGCGTTTCGTGTAATTTATTTAATTCAGAAAGAGTATGAAAATTCAAATTGGTTTCTGCTTGTAACAATTCTACTGATTCGTACCAAATGGTTTCGACAATGCTTTGAACGTTATTAAGTCTTTTCTTTCTTATAAATTCTAAACGGATTGCTTCTATTATCGTTTTTTCTATCTCTTCAGGAATTTCACTAAAAACTTCAACACCTAAGACAGGTACTACAGCCCAAATACCTTTATCTGTTTTCTTGAAAAAGTATTTAAAATCTAATTCAAAATCAGGGTAGCTAATTCTATCTTTAGAAGCTTTAAAAGGCACCTCTACTTCTCCATGAAAGAATTCACCTTCAACAAATTGATTGATAATGGCATTATATTCTCCTTTGTCAATTACTTTAGTTTGGAATGCTTTTCCGAAGTAACTTGCCATTTGTGATATGTTCGTATCTGAAAATACCAATTCATGATGCATCATAGGCGTAAAAATATTTCCGCCAGAAGCATATTTTAATTTAAAACCGTAAAAAGGTATAGTAAGTACATGAGCCATAAACAATAATACTATTTGAAAATGAGGTTATATCTAATCATATTTACACGAGTAAATCCAAATCAGAAATGCAAGATAATTATAAATATGGTTTAATGTAATAGGCAGATTTACATGATCGAGAATCTCATAATAAAAAAGCAGTTGCGGAATCGCAACTGCTTTTTTGAATCTCATCTTTTAAGAAATAGAGAAGATTAAAATGAGGGAGAAATAAAGAATTTAATTCCAAATTTTTGAACACTCGGATCATCTAATTGAGTTAATCTCCATATGGCATA
>JAHDFV010000046.1:0-13628 GCA_020627985.1 Saprospiraceae bacterium | reverse complement strand
ACAAATTCTAAATCATCCATCATATTATAAACATGACGAGTATAAATCAAACTCTTAGATCCTTTATGTACTGTCAATAAAGGATATGGAATACTACCCCAAGTTTTAGATGCACCTATGCTATAATAAAACCTTCCAATTTGTGAAGTGAATTTCTGTTCTAAACCAAAATCTAAGCGTTGATAACTATAATCACTTCCAAGGAAGTTTTTAATTCCTACTGTAGCGCCTAAATTAAATACAGGAGCACTGATATCCATAGATTCTCTACTAAATCCACCTTGTTTGGTTCTCATCAATTGACCTAATCCCCATTCTGTATTCAAACTTATTTCAAATGTTTCCACACTATTTGCCATTGTGTCTAAGCCTTCAGGAATTTGGAATGATCCTTCCCAAACATATACTTTTTTATGTTTAGCAGATAACTTATTCGTTAATCCTTTTATCCATTCCTTTTCATAAAAACCATAGCCTTCTCTAATCAAGAATAAATTATCCAATGGCGTTCTTCTAAATGCAGCACTTAAGGTATGATCATGCGTCATGTATGAATTTCTGAAATTATAATCTGACCAATCATATCGATAATGTCCCCCGAGCATGTGCCATTTATTGTTGGTTCTCTTTAAATGGAAATTAGCACCTAAATGATATTTCCATAATTTATCTTTTGTACCATAAGCAGCATATCCTTCAATTAAAAACTTATCTCTAAATTGTCTCGGATTCGTTCTAAGTCCTAACCTAAATCGTGTTCCTTCCAAAGCATTCCAACTGACCATTTGATAAAAACGACCTACTTCTACAGGTCCTGCATTAAAATAACCTGAAGATAAAACTCTACCGATGTATGCATATGCTTTGTAGGCTTTTGTTTTTTGAACCTTCTCTACTGTTTCATAAATGCTTGCCTCTGTTTCTGTTAATTCTTCATGACGAGCATGTTTCCAATAATCTGTATTCCTTTTGTATGCTTCTTTGTCTATCTCAACTACATCTCCCTTGAATAAAGCATCATCATAAGGTTTATTGACGACTATGTCTTTATTCATAGTATTCTTGACCACACGAATAGCTTGCTTCTTTTTATTCTCAGAAATATTTAGCAGAACCATCATTCGTTCAGATTTTTTGAACCATTGATTTTCTCCTAAATCATCATAAGATTGTTTTACTTCTAATCCAGTTAAAAAATTGGCATTTATTTGATCTAAGACATATACTTCAACTGATTTCACAGCAGCAGATGCTTTATCGATCCAAGCTTCCCCTGTGAAGGCTAAATCTCCTTTTCTTCTGGGTGTGAATTCTAATTTATAACAATACTTATCACCAATGTATGTACTATCTGAAAGAAAATATTTATAAGTAACTAGGCCACCTTTGGAAAAAGGACTTGTAAATCCTTTTCCGCCTATCTCTATCGTATTGTCATAAATATTAATATCTGGAAAGGTATAATCAGCCATATCAAATAGCTGAATATCTTTTACACCTGAAAACTGATCTGCTTTGACAATTTCCTTTTTCTTATTGGGTTTCTTTCTATAATAAACATCAGAAACTTTTTCTTTTAATAACACAGGAAGAAAAGCTTGCCCTTTATCTGTTGTATCCATATTCTCAAATACAAAATCAAAAGGTTTAAGAATTTTACGTTTTTTAAATTTGTCTTTTACATTGAAAATATCAAATTCCGTTTTCGTATAATTTTCGTAATAATAGTAATCGTAATTAGAAGGACGATTTCTTTCTTTATTCCTTACTACTCTTCTATACAATGCAATAGCTGCGGTATCTTTTTTAGGTCTTTTACCCGTAACAACTACTTCAGTACCTATGACTCCCATTTGGGGTAATAAAATTTCTAAAGTTTGTTCTTTACCTGGTTCTATAGCAAATTCTTTAGTATCATAGCCCATATAAGCTACTGTTACCGAATTGTAAGAAAGATCCGTAGTTGAAATTTCAAAAGAACCATCAAACTCTGCTGTTCCACCAACATACGAATTGGTAAAGAAGATATCAGCAAAGCCTAGTTCTTCTTGTGTATCTGCATCTTTAATAATTCCTTTTACGACAGTCGTTTGCGCTGAAGCTAATGTTGTAAAAAAAAGAAATAGAATAAATACAGGTGAATATTTAAATAAGATCATAACTCCAAATGAGATTTATATCTTTTAAGACGTTTAATTTTGCTCAAATGTAACGAAATATTAAAGTCTATCGTTCGTAGAACATCAGCTTTATAACGTTAAAATTGGTTAATTGAGGCTTAATGATAAAATTTATAGCCTTTTCGCTTCATCTTAATAAGGAATAGTATCTTGTGATAAGAAAATATTCAAGAACCTTATGGAAATAAATTGGTACTGTTTTTCATTTAATGAATTGTCGTTACAACAATTGTATGAAATATTGGCTTTGCGCCAAGAAGTATTTATTGTAGAACAAGATTGTCCTTATTTAGATGCTGATGGCAAAGATCAATTGGGGTGGCATGTTTGTGGTTATGATCGAGAAAATGAACTGGTTGCCTACACTCGCATTCTTCCTCAAGGAATTTCTTATGAAAAATATTCTTCAATCGGTAGAGTGATAACCTCTCAAAAATTAAGAGGAAAAAAGAAAGGAAGAGAACTCATGAAAATTTCAATAGATGAATGCATTAAAATGTGGGGAAATAAACCGATAAAAATTTCTGCCCAAAGTCATCTACAACCATATTATCAATCTGTAGGATTCAAAACAATTAGCGATGAATACGATGAGGATGGTATTCCTCACGTCGCTATGTTATTGCAATATGAAGAATAAAATTACATATTCCTTTGTTTTACTTTTGACTTGTATTTTCATGCCCACTTATGGAAATGCACAATCTTTTTCTTTTAGAAAATTTACGGTAGAAGATGGTTTACCTAGCTCATATTTATATGATATTGCTCAAGATCAAGAAGGATATATTTGGGTAGCAACTGAGGGAGGAATTTGTAAATATGACGGATTAAATTTTATAAAAAATCCTATTCCTGAACTCGGAGCTGAAGAAGCAATTAATATTTTATTCGATTCGAAAGAAAGGATGTGGATGGGTTTGATTAACACACAAGTTGTGTATTACGAAAATGAAAATCTTTATCGTTTTAACCCTTCAGATTTCATGTATAAAGGAGAATCTATTATTAAACGAATAGTAGATATTAATGAAGATAATCAGGGTAAAATTTGGATTGTTAGTAAAGAAGGACCTGTAGTTCGTTTGGATTCTATTCACCAAGGTAAAATAATTAAAAAAAAGATTTTCCCCTTACCTTATTACTCTGCTATATTAATGTCCAAAATTGAAGGATCTAAATTCTTTTTCGGCAGGGATGGCATCCATAAAATAAAAAATGATAGTACCCAATATCAAGCCTATGATAAAAACATACCTAATCATACTCCTTTTTACTCTGTAGCTAAAGGAAAAAATATTTATTATAATTCAAGAAGTCATATTTTCTCATACAACAGTGAAACTAAAGAACATTCCGTTTTTCTTGATGAATATTCCAAATTCTATCAAAAGGGTATTAACACGATTACTCTTGATAAAAAAAATAATTTTTGGATTAATTCAAAAGATGGAATTTTATTTTTATCACCTAAAAAAAATGGAAATTATAGTACACAACATTTATTAAAAAATAATTTCGTTGGGCATACATTTCAAGATAGAGATGATAACTTCTGGATTACTACGCAGAAGAATGGTTTATTTTTTATTCCATCAACTCAAATTAAAGTTTTAGATCAATCGAATGGTCTTTCAACTAATTTAGTGACTGCATTAGAAAATAGTAAAGGTAATCGTATAATTGCTGGATTTGATAATAATAGTTTTAACATACTCTCCATACAAAATGATGCTCGTCCAAAAGTACATTTAAAAGATAGATTAACTGATTTAAATTTAGAGATATACGACATTCTGAGCCCTAACAAAGATGAAATATATTTCTATTCTTCTGGAGGTTTATATATTAGAAATCATAGTTTATCCAAATCTAAAATCTCCAACCCAATTCGTAATTCACTTAAAACGGGAAAAATTGCAAACGATGGCAGTCACTGGATTGGTTCTAGTGGTAGCACTTTTATCATTAAAAATAATATTATTAGTGAAACTATTTTAAGAGAAAGAACTTATGCTATCCATCCTGTAAATCAACATGAATCATGGATTGGTACCGTGAATGGTTTATATTATTATACAAAAGAAAAAGGTACTAAAAAAACTAATATCGATGAGTTAAAGAATGTCGATATTCGATCTTTAGAAATGTCTAAAAAAAATGAATTATGGGTCGGCACTAAAGCTATTGGTATTTATATTTTAAAAAATAAAAAAGTAATTAAACATTTAACGATCAAAGATGGATTACCATCTAATAGTTGTACAAATATCTTTTTAGATCGACATTTTGCTTGGATCGGTACGAATAATGGTATTGCAAAAATCTCTTTAAAAGATTTCTCTATTTCTAACATCGATGTAAATATGGGTTTACCTTCAAGAGAGATTAATGACATCATTAAAAAAGACAGTATAATCATTGCGGCAACAAATGGAGGCATTGCTTATTTTCCAGAAAACATCATATCACAACATCGTAAGCCTTCAGTACTTATAACAAATGTAAGAATTAATGAAAAGGATACTGTAATATCTGAGTCGTATATTTTACCATATGACGAAAATAATATTAAACTTTCTTTCAGTGGGATAGCTTATCAATCCTCTAAAGATTTAATATACAATATTAAAATGGAAGGATTAGATCAAGATTGGTTGCCTTCAGAAACGGGCAAAGCAGAATACCCTTCACTAGCTCCTGGCGAATATAATTTATTAATAAAAGCTAAAACATTAAATTCAGATTGGTCAGATATTACATCTATTTATTTTTATGTGTCTACTCCTTTTTGGAAAAGAGTTTGGTTTATCGTTTTAATGGTGCTTTTATTTTTATTATCTACTTTATTATTGACATATTTATATATTGAAAACTCTAAAAAACGAGATGCGTTCCAAACTCGTTTAAGAGAATCAAGATTAACGGCTTTACGTTCTCAAATGAATCCTCATTTTATGTTTAATTCTTTAAATTCTATACAAGAATTTATTTTCTTAAACGATAAAAAATCAGCTAATAAATATTTAGCTCGCTTTTCTAAATTAATGAGAATTATTCTTGACATGTCTGACATGAATGTGATCCCTTTAGAAAAAGAAATCGAGGCATTAGAACTTTATTTAGAACTGGAAAACATGAGATTCGATGGAGAATTACAATATAAAATTACAACTCAAAAAGAATTAAATATTGATTCATTTAATTTACCTTCTATGCTCATTCAACCCTATGTAGAGAACGCAATTAAACATGGCTTAATGCATAAATCTGAAAATCGTAAATTAAATATTCATTTTAGTTTTAAAAACCAAGATTTAATTTGCGAAGTAGATGATAATGGTATTGGTAGAAATGCAGCTCGACTTTTAAATTCACACAAAAGCAACAAGCATAAACCAAAAGCCATGAGTTTAAATCAAGAACGATTATCTTTATTAAATTACGCTAAAAAAGATGAACTTAATTTAGAAATCATTGACAAAGAAGATAGTATTGGAAACCCTACAGGAACGAAAGTGATTATTTATATTAGACAAAAAAAATCTATTAAAAATTACAATTAAAAAAAGGGGTATTTAAATCAAACACCCCTTTTCAAATCATTTAATTCTGAATTTAAAAATCGTAATTAAACGTATCATTCCACCCTTCTAAAATCAAATTAATATTATTATGATTCGCATCTTGTAGCGGTGTCAAATCAAATTCTAGATTTTCAGTAACTAAGGCTTCACATTGATCATTATCTACTAATACAATCTTCATTTTTAATGTTGCAGGTAAAGTAACTGGAAAATCTTCTGTTGATCCCATGAAACTAAAATCAACATCTTCACAACCTCCTCCATACTGAACAGTAGCCGACAAACAATTTCCATTAATTGATGCTTGCGTAATATTAAAATCATCACTTAATGTCGTACTATAACTTATATTATCTAAAATAATAGAATCACCACAGGCAACGTCTACAGACTCATCATCACAACTCATTAAAAATATAGTTAAAACACTTCCTAAAATTATCAATATCTTTTTCATAATTATTAGTTATTTTTTGTGAATTCTAATATTGGCCCATCCATTTCAGGCTTATCAGATAAGTATAATTTCTCATCTTGGAAATAATAATCAAATTTAAAACCTCCTACGGATATCGTATTATTATTTCCATTTATTTCAAGATCATATTCTCCAGTTTCGGAAATATCAATATATACGAAATCCGCAGTATTCACTACATTTACTTTTTCATTCTCGATATCAAAGTCCCATACATTCTCTCCAATTTCAAAATATAAGGGTGCATACATGGTAAGATGTGATCTTAAACTCCATTCCCCTTCTAATTCGTAAGGCAGTTCATTCTTTTCAGAACATGAGATGAGTGTAAAACTAAAAAGGGCAAGTAAAACATAAATTACTTTTTTCATTATTCATTGTTTTAAATTCTAAAATTAGGTTATCAATTCTAAGGACGATATACATTTTAAAAAAGGTTGGGTTTATTTCAAAAAAAATCTATTTAAGTACAAAATATCCAACGAGGCGGTAAATCTCTTATCTTTGCATTCAAGTTCTAACAATTAAGAATTATGCAACCAATACCACCATATCATCCAAAGAATAAAGTCAGAATTGTAACAGCTGCTTCCCTTTTTGATGGACATGATGCTGCCATTAATATTATGCGTAGAATTATGCAATCTTCAGGCGCAGAAGTTATTCATCTTGGGCACAACAGATCTGTTCATGAAATTGTAAATACTGCTGTACAAGAAGATGTACAAGGAATTGCAATTACTTCTTATCAAGGCGGACATAATGAATTTTTCAAGTACATGTACGACCTTTTGAAAGAAAGAGGAGCAGGTCATATAAAAATCTATGGCGGCGGTGGCGGAACCATTCTCCCTTCAGAGATAAAAGAATTAATGGATTATGGCATTGCTAGAATCTATTCTCCTGATGATGGAAGAACGATGGGTTTACAAGGGATGATCAATGATGTTTTACAAGGCTGTGACTATCCATCAGGACAAAATCTTAATGGAGAAGTCAAGCAATTGAATATTAAAAATCAAGCAGCATTAGCTAAAACTATTTCTGCTTTGGAAAATTTCCCTGAAGAAAGTGAGGGTTGGCTAACCGAGTTGAGAGCAAGTATCAAAGACAAACAAATCCCCGTTTTAGGTATTACAGGAACTGGAGGAGCAGGAAAATCTTCATTAGTTGATGAATTGGTAAGACGTTTTCTTTTGGATTTTGAGGACAAAACTATTGGTGTTATTTCTGTAGATCCTTCGAAAAGAAAAACGGGAGGAGCATTGTTAGGAGATCGAATTAGAATGAATTCTGTCAATCATCCTAGAGCTTATATGCGTTCCTTAGCTACTCGTCAATCCAATCTTGCCTTGTCGAAACATGTACAAGGAGCAGTTGATGTATTTAAAGCTGCTGATTTTGATTTAATCATTTTAGAAACTTCTGGTATTGGGCAATCTGATACTGAGATTATAGATCATTCTAATGTTTCCCTATATGTTATGACTCCTGAATATGGAGCTGCAACTCAGTTGGAAAAAATAGATATGCTAGATTTTGCGGACATAATTGCATTAAATAAATTTGATAAACGAGGAGCACTAGATGCCTTAAGAGATGTCAAAAAGCAATATCAACGCAATCACAATATGTGGCATGACTCTCTTGACATAATGCCAGTTTATGGAACGATAGCGAGTCAATTTAATGATCCAGGTATGAATACTTTGTATCGCAAGATCATGGATAAAATTGTAGAACGCACATCAGCAGATTTACAATCGACTTATGGAATTACCGATTCCATGAGTGAGAAGATATATATTATTCCACCAAAACGTACCCGTTATTTAGCAGAAATTGCAGAGAATAACCGTCAGTATGATGCTTGGACCAATCGGCAATGCAATATTGCTAGACGTTTGTTTGGTTTAAAACAATCTATTGCTCACATTGAAGAAGCTGAGAAAGTAGAAAGTAGAGATGCGGTACTCGATGTACTACGGACTCAATACAATGATTTAGAATTAGATTTAGATGGAAAATGTAAACGGATTTTAGATACTTGGGAAGAGAAAAAATCAGCCTATCAATCGGATGAATTCATTTATAAGGTTAGGAATAAAGAAATTAAAGTTCCTACGCATACGATGTCTTTATCCCATCAAAAAATTCCTAGAGTTGCTTTACCTCGATTCAAAGATTGGGGAGAAATTCTTAGATATGTCTTACAAGAAAATGTACCTGGTGAGTTTCCCTTCACAGCAGGTGTTTTCCCTTTCAAAAGAGCAGGAGAAGATCCTACTCGAATGTTTGCTGGAGAAGGAGGCCCCGAACGGACGAACAAACGTTTTCATTATGTTTCATTAGACATGCCCGCCAATCGGTTGAGTACTGCTTTTGACTCCGTAACGTTGTATGGAGAAGATCCTGATTACCGACCTGATATCTATGGTAAAATTGGAAATTCTGGTGTAAGTGTTTGTTGTTTGGATGATGCGAAGAAATTGTATTCTGGTTTTAATTTATCCTTACCGAACACTTCGGTTTCAATGACCATTAATGGACCTGCCGCTACGATATGTGCTTTCTTTTTAAATGCAGCTATCGATCAGCAATGTGAACTCTATATCAAAGAAAATAATTTAGAAGATCTAGTAGAACAGAAATTAAAAGCTTTATATGAAGACAGAGGTTTTACTCGTCCTAAATACAATGCACCTATTCCAAAAGGAAATGATGGGTTGGGCTTAATGCTTCTTGGAATTACAGGAGATCAAGTTTTGGAACCTGCCATTTATCAAGAAATAAAAGCTAAGACATTATCTGCAGTACGGGGAACCGTTCAGGCTGATATTTTAAAGGAAGATCAAGCACAAAATACTTGTATTTTTTCTACAGAATTTTCTTTGAGATTAATGGGTGATGTACAACAATACTTTATTGATCAAAATGTACGTAATTTTTATTCCGTTTCTATTTCTGGTTATCATATTGCAGAAGCTGGAGCCAATCCGATTTCTCAATTAGCTTTTACCCTTTCCAATGGTTTTACTTTCGTTGAATATTATCTTTCTAGAGGAATGGATATTAATAAATTCGCTCCGAATTTATCTTTCTTCTTTTCGAATGGCATCGATCCAGAATATGCTGTAATTGGAAGAGTATCTAGAAGGATTTGGGCAAAAGCCATGAAGCTAAAGTACAATGCTAATGAACGAAGTCAAAAATTAAAATATCATATTCAAACATCTGGTCGTTCTTTACATGCTCAAGAAATATCTTTTAATGATATTCGGACAACATTGCAAGCTTTGTATGCCATTTATGACAATTGTAATTCATTGCATACAAATGCTTATGACGAAGCAATTACCACACCTACAGAAGAATCAGTGCGACGAGCAATGGCGATTCAAATGATTATTAATCATGAGTTTGGATTAGCTAAAAATGAAAACCCCAACCAAGGTTCTTACATTATTGATGAATTAACGGATTTGGTAGAAGAGGCCGTCTTAATGGAATTCGAAAGAATTACCGAACGAGGTGGTGTTCTAGGTGCAATGGAAACAATGTACCAACGAGGTAAAATACAAGAAGAATCCTTGTATTATGAAACTTTAAAACACAATGGTGATTATAAAATAATAGGAGTGAATACTTATTTATCAAAAGAAGGTTCTCCTACAATTATCCCTGATGAAGTGATTCGAGCAACTGAAGAAGAAAAAGTAGATCAAATTAATACGCTTCAACAGTTAAGTAAAGTAAATGAAGATAAAGCCAAAAATTTATTATCAGCGCTTCAAAAAATTGCCATAGAAAACGGTAATGTTTTTGAAAAATTAATGGAAGCCACTAAATTCTGTTCCTTAGGACAAATTACGAATGCTTTGTATGAAGTTGGTGGACAATATAGAAGGAATATGTAATCATAATTTTTGATAGAAAGAAGTATGTCCGTTTAATTTTTTTAGACGGACATTTTTCATTTGGATCATATTTCACTTAACCCTAATATTTTGAACCCACATTTCATTAAATTAATTTGTAAATTTATTCTTATTTCAATTCATCTTTCAATTCTGTTTTTAATGAAAAAGCAAACATTATTATTCTTTATTTTATTTTGCACCATTCAATTTTCTTTTGCACAACAGTTTAGGACAGAATCTATTCGGGTTAATTATTTTAATTTACCTGACGAGCCACTTCCTTCAAGTGTAAAAACATATTCTACTTCATTAGAAAGCTCAGGAACGAATCTTTCTTTTTTAGGAGAACGTAAAGATGAATTTCTTAATGATTATCTTCAAATTTCTAGTAAAGATCGAGTCGATAATTTAGGCGATATCGAAATTAAAATTAATGTTGGAAAAATAATTACACACCCTGCAAAAAATAGTACTAACAAAGAAAGTTTACAATCTATAAAAGAAGTAAATATTGACATTCCCATTCAATATAGTGTAGAACATAAAAAAGGAAAAATTCTAGATCAAGGTATTATTTCTGAACAATTTACTTTTGAATTTTCTACTACAAATAGTTCTGAATTAAATACAGAATGGAATAAAGTAAAATCTATTTATACCGATCGAAAAATACTTCAACATCTCAGTCATAAAATGGAAGAACTAACAACCTTACTTCAACATAAATATGATTATAAAATTGAGAATGCTACTTTTCCAATTCAAATGCTATTTGAACATGATGCTTCTAAAACATACAATCAACATATCATTTCGGCATTAAAGATTTTTTATAGTACTAAAGCTGAATCTAATATTTCAAAAGCTCGAAAACTATTAGAACCTTCATTATTATATTGGGGAAAATTAATTCAAAATTCAGATACAGAAAAAAGTATAATAAATGCAACACATTCTAATTTAGCTTTTATTCATTACTGGTTAGATAATTTAGACGAAGCACAAAAATTTGCCAACCTTGCTTATAAAAATGATGATACTAATTCTGAAATCATTGATTTAATTCAAAACATAAGCCACACTCGTAAAGAATTTAAATTAAATAATACGAATTCAAGGCACGGCTTACCTCAAAATTAAATTAAGAAGTTGTTTAAAACCTATTTAAATGAGAAAATATCTTCCTTGGATTCTTATCGGTATTACTTTAATGATCACGATCATTTTATTGAGAAACCAAGGCCGACTTTGGATGTGCGAATGTGGTGAAATTTATTTATGGATTAGTGATGCTTGGAGTTCCAACAATTCTCAGCACATTTCGGATCCTTATAGTTTTTCGCATTTACAACATGGTTTAATTTTCTTTTTTTTATTCTCTTGGTTATTCCCAAAATTATCTGTACTGTGGAGATTTACGATTTCTTTTATTGTAGAATCCTTTTGGGAAGTCTTAGAAAATTCAAGTATTATAATAGATCGATATCGAGAAGCAACTGCAGCTTTAGGTTACAATGGCGATTCTATTGTTAATTCGGTAGGGGACTTGCTCTGGTGTAGCTTTGGATTTGTCATTGCTAAATATCTAGGCTGGAAAAAAACGTTTCTTTTATTTATCATCATTGAAGTTATCATGATCTTTACCATAAAAGATAGTTTATTATTAAATGTAATTATGTTGATTTATCCTTTAGAAGCAATTAAAAATTGGCAGGCAGGTTTTATTTTTTAATTCAATTCAAAAGAATAGGTACATTCTAATGCGAAATTATAAAGTATTAATTCTTCTTCATTTAATTTTACAATATCGTAAGACGGATTCGTATACACATAAATCACATCATCTTCTCCATTCCAAGAATACGGAAATTTAAATTCTGAAGTAGGATATTTCACAAAAATACTGTCTGAAGTAAATTCAAAAGATTGAATATCTTCGAAACCAGCACAAGTTGTTTCCATCATATTCCAGACACCTACAATATTTCTTTTTTCTGTACAAGAAGAAACACTAAAACCAATTAGAATTAAAAAAAATAAAACCCTCATTATATTACGAATAAATTAAATGTAGTGCGGCTTACAATTTAAGTTGCAAATAAAAATTGTAAATTGCTATAAAAACTACTTTATTAACAAGAAGAATACATGGATGAAATATTAGATGACGATTTCCCAAAAGTAGAAACCTCTTTTTCGTTTAAAAGAAAAAAAAGGATTAAAACATTAACTATTATTTTAATTCTTGGGTGCATCATCAGCCCACTAATCGCTTTGAAAAACATTGAAAGCATAGTAATTACTGGACCATTTTTCTCTATCGTTGGACTACTACATTTTTATTTTATTTTACACTACCAAAAAGGAATATTTTATTTCTGGGGGCTTGTTCCTTTAATTATTTCTATAATTTGCTTCATTTTAGTAAATTACAATAATTGGTCGCCGAGCCAAGCTTACTCACCGATTTCTACCATTCTGATTATTTGTGGTTGTATTTTATTTTTCATTTATGTCAGCATTTATAGAAAGATTAATTCCTTACAAGGAACTAATTATTAAAAATAAAGGTTATAAAAATTGAAATTTAAAACTCTAAAACAATGGCTAATAAGAAACATAAAATTCAGAAATTATTAGAAGCATCTATTCGTGAAGAGCGAAAAGAACAAGGATTCTTTGATGGTCGATTTTCAACTCGATCATTTGTTTCTAAAAAAACTTACAATCGAAAAAGAAAACATAAAGGAAATTCATTTGATTAAGCATTTCCTTTATTGTTATTTAAAATTCTCGCATGACTTCATTTATTTATTTCGTTGCAATTTTACCTGAACAAAAAATCCAAGACGAAATCACAGGATTCAAAAAAATAGTCGAACAAAAATTTTATTCTAAAAGAGCTTTAACTTCCCCTCCTCACATTACGATCATTCCTCCGTTTAGATATAAAGAAGAAAACATACAAGAAATAATTTCTTCTCTTCAAACATTATCCACAGAACTCAATTCATTTGAAATAGAATTAAATAATTTTAATTGTTTTGCACCAAGAGTTATTTATGTTGATATTCTTTCTAATAAAAATTTGAATACTTTACATGTTTCAAGTAATGTATTATTAGAAAAAGAATTCGGAATTGAATTTAAATATAAAGAACAAACATATCATCCACACATGACTATTGCTTTTAAAGATTTAAAAGAAAGTAAATTTATAGAAGCATGGGATTATTTTAAAAATAAAAAATACAATCAAGTATTTACAGCCCTTCAATTATCTTTATTAAAACACAATGGAAAAAAATGGGAAGTATTAAAATCTACTCCCTTCAAATAAAAAAGTCGATCACTAAAAATGATCGACTTTTTTTTTAAAAAAAAATCGCACTAAAGCTTCAATAGAAATTAATTTTCTTCTCTTAATTCTCTCCTTAGGATTTTACCCACATTTGTTTTAGGT
>JAHDFV010000408.1 GCA_020627985.1 Saprospiraceae bacterium | reverse complement strand
GATAAATTAGTAGAACACTTTCAACATATTTATCCATATAATGCAAATACAGTTTATTTTGGATCAGAAAATGGTTTTATAAAATATTCAATTCCAGATTTTTATGAAGAAGAAAATAAAAAAATTCATTCATTTATTTATGAATCAAGTATCTCTTCATCTTTTGATTCTATTTTATATACAGGAAATAAAATTCAAAATAATTATTCAATAGACTATAGTTTAAATAGTATTAAATTTAATTATACCACTACTTATTATAGTGATTTAGAAAATATAGAATTTTCAACCTTTTTGGATGGGTATGAAAAAAAATGGTCTGAATGGAATAATGAAACTCAAAGGACTTTTACTAGTTTACCTTACGGTCACTTTTAAAGTAAAAAAACTCTACAGGCATAGAATCTGAAATAGATACATTCTTTTTTCATATTAATCCACCTTGGTATAAAACTAAAATAGCTTATTTAATTTATACATTATTATTTTTAGGATCACTCTATTCTTTATGGTTCTTCCCAAAGAAAAGATTTGAACGAAAAAATGAAGAACTCAAAATTAGAAAGGACAAAGAAATAAAATCGAAAGAAATAGAATACAGCTTAAAAGTAAAAGAATCCGAGGAAGAGTTAATGAAGCTAAAAAATGAAAATTTACGGACGGAAGTCCAATTTAAAAATCAAGAATTAGCATCAACTACAATGCACTTGGTTCAAAAAAGCGAAGTTATTCAAAAAATTAAAGAAGAATTATCTAAAATTATAAAAACAAAACACGATGATGAAATTCGTAAAAATGTTCGAAGAGTTATAAGAAGTATTGATCAAGATTTAAAATTAGATGATAACTGGAAAAATTTTGAAAAGAATTTTGATCAAGTTCATACTAATTTTATTAAAAGATTAAGAAATAATTATCCGCAGTTAACAACAAAAGATTATAAATTATGTGCTTATCTTAAAATGAATTTATCTTCAAAAGAAATTGCTTCTTTATTAAATATTACTACAAGAAGTGTTGAAGTAAGCAGATATAGATTACGGAAAAAATTAGGTATGAATTCTAATGAAAACTTAGTAGATTTTATATTAGATATTTAATAAAAAAGAGCTGAGAAAAATTCCCAGCTCTCTTAAAATATTAATCATCTCTAATTCTCTATTTTTGAATTAATACTTTTCTTGAAACTAACCCTTCGGCAGTATCTATAATTAAAAAGTAAACTCCCGTTTCAATTGATTGTACATCAATATTAATATTAGCATCTTGTATTTCATATGTATTTTCAAATACATTTTGACCTAAAAGATTAACTAATTTAATAGTAGTTGTATAATTTTGATCCAATGAAATATTAAGTGTAATATCATCTTTTGCAGGATTAGGACTAATAACTAAAGAATTTAAAAAATCAGTATCATTCACTCCTACTCCTTGACAAACATCACATTCATTCCAACAAACTTCTAATAATGTTTCATCTAATGTTACATCATGTGTTCTATTTGTAAAACCGTCAATTGTAGACGTACATGACGCTCCTTCAGCAAAAGATTCTTGATCAGTCCAAGTGTCAACAGTAAATATGTATTCTATCGTTCCTAAAGGAATAGGAAGTGTAGTTTCATAAATCATATCTCCTTCAACATCAGTCATTTCATTACAACCTCCACAGAAATTATTGAAACTACCATTTACAAATACTGAACTAAAAGTGTTTGTGTATTCAGACATATCTACTTGAAAAGTCACTTCCGCATTTTGTGGGGCAACACCACAACCAACACATGAATTCCAACAAACTGTATCTAAAGCCACATCTTGTGTTACAATAATTGAACGATTCGTAAAACCATCAATCGTAGTTGTACAGAAATCACCTTCTGTTAATGCTTCTTGACCTGTCCAGTTATCATATGCAAATTTATATTCAAAAGTATCAAAAGGTAAATTAAGTGTTAACTCCCATATTCCATCACTATCATCATCAGTCATAGGATTACAGTTTCCACACCAACCATTAAAAGTACCATTAACCTCTGGTATCATAAATGGGTCTGTGTTTTCAGTCATATCAAGGATGAAAGTAACATTTCCAGTTGTTGGAATCCCAGTACAAGCATTACAACTGTTCCAACAATTAACGGGTAGTACTTCAGAAGTTGTTACAATAATCGAACGATTCGTAAATCCTCCTAATGTCGAAGTACAAGATTCACCACCAGCGAATATTTCTTTATCTGTCCAATTATCAACAGTAAACAAATACTCAAATGTATCTTGAGTTAGAGGAATAGTAACTTCCCATACACCATCCATATCATCATCTGACATAGGTTCGCAATCTCCACACCAACCATTAAATGAACCATTTAATTGAACTTGTGTAAAAGGTAAGGTATAATCATTCATGTCTACTTGGAATGTAATATTTGTACCACAAGCATTACAAGAGTTCCAACAAACAACCCCTAAGTCAAAATCTCCATTTACGGAATGGAATCTATTAGTAAAGATAGTACCTGTACCATCATCAGTAGAAATTGTACAAGGATCTCCTTGTGTTAAGTTTTCTTGATCATTCCATCCATCAACCGTAAATTTATATTCTATATCTCCTGCTGGTAGTGGTAAAGTTACTTCCCAAACGCCATCGCCATCTGAATCATCTAAAGGATTACATGAGCCACACCATCCATTAAATGTACCGTTAACGAAAACTCCAGCAGGTACAGAACCATACTGATTCATATCTACTTTGAAGGTTACATCTCCAGGAACAGCAGCAGTAGTACAAGCAGTACAAGCATTCCAACAAACAGTACCTAAATCAGCATTTCCATTTACGGAATGAAATCTATTAGTAAAAATAGTACCAGCGCCATCATCAGTAGAAATTGTACAAGGATCTCCTTGTGTTAAGTTTTCTTGATCAT
>JAHDFV010000407.1 GCA_020627985.1 Saprospiraceae bacterium | reverse complement strand
CAGTGCGGGTTTTCAGCCAAAATATTTGGTCTACGTTTTATATACAATCCGTTCTGTGCAACTTGTGCTATAACAGGAAATCAAGCTTGTGATTCTCGAATAGTAAATTTAGAATATTCAGGTTTAGGGAATGCCTTAATTCCTATTGTTGAAAATGGTACTTGGGATCCCTCTTTTCCTCCTAATAATTTTCAAACTTGTGGAAATTCGGTAACATGAACGTTACCTGATAATCCAACTTTAATATGGTTTTTTCAAAGTAATGATGATTTTGAAATAATAAATTCAGGGAATGTATTAACCATTAATCAATTAAATGAAGATGTTTGTTCTGTCAGTGTTAGTGCCAGAGTAGGAAGTGGAGCTTGTTTAAGAAATAAAACTTATACAATTTATTTTAATTCTGAACCAGATGATGAAATTTGGATAGATTATGAATTTAGTTGCAATGGAAATTTAATTTTAAAAGGACCACCCGCGGGTTGTAATGGCTCAGCTACCTATGAACTAATTTCTGGACCTCCTAATGTAGAACCTTTTATTAGAACCGATAACACTACAACTCATGGATCAAATGTTTCATATTTTTTAAATACTATAGGAACATATATTTTCGAATTAACGAATACACCTGCTGAAATTTGTCTAAATAACAATTTTGTTTCTACTCAAATTACAATAGATATTAACGAACTTCCTGTTGTACTTGAGGATATCTTTGATGATGAAATTTATTTTAGTAATGATCAATTTTGCACAAATGATTTAGCCGGAACGAGCATTAATCTTACTGTACCTAATGTAGAAAATGTTGTATATGAATGGTCAATTACTTCAAATACAAACCTTACTTTAGACCATTTTAGTCAGCCGAATTCATTTACAACTGATATTTCTTTCCCTGAAGATATGAGAGACGACTTTATAATAAATATTAGTTTAGAAACAACTCAATATTTTATTGATTATGACTGCAATGAAAGAAATTATAAAAGAACTCCTGTAGATTTACCAGTTGATATATCTAATGAGGAAGCTTTAGAATATGTAAATCAATTAATTTTAGAATTTAATGCAAATCATCCAGATATTGAAGCTTGTTATTATACTTGTAATGCAATAAACGTATTCGAATATATAGGTGCACCTCAAGTAGATGATTATGAGTTAAATATTCCATGCACTGCTCCAAGTTCACTTAGTTTAAGAGCTTTACTTAATACTTTTATTCAAGGTGTTTCTTTTTATGATTTCAGAATGGAACTCATTGATTTCCCTAGTTCATTTCAACATGACGGAACGATTTATAACGAAAATTATTACTTCAATTTCTCACCAGGCCAATTTGTATTTAATGTTGCTGTTGGTTTTAATGATTCAGATGATGATTCTTATCCAGATTGTTACGACGAATTTACTTTAACCATTAATTATTTCTCTAATGAACCAACCAATGCAGGAACTGACTTTACAGCTTTTTGTGGTTTTGATAATTTTTTAAATGGTTCCGTTGGGCAAAATGAAATGACCTTTCCAGGGCAATGGAGTATCGCAACTCCTATATTAGGAATTACATTAGAAGATATTAACGATCCATTCTCTAAAATAATAATTGACTGGGATCTAATAGAATGTGGTTCTTCTGCAACTTTTACCTGGTCAATACTGGATGGAATTGATGTATTAGGATGTACATTTTCAGATGATGTTACTATTACTTTAGAATGTTGTGCAGATGATTGTGATATTGAATTAGATACCAAAATACAAAAGATATCTTGTGGTGCAGATTCTAAAGGTAATCCTGTTTACGGTTTTGATATCAGAATTTGGGATCCTGAAGGTCTAGTTAATAACTTTAATATTACATCTTCTCAGGGAATGATAAGTCAAATTTCTGCCGAATATGGTTTAGTAGGTTTACCTGAATTATTACATCTGACAGGAGAGTTAACTCCAACACAAGGCACTTCTCCTGATTCACTATGCTTTTTTATTGATTTTGGATTGGATGAATTATGTGATATCGAAATTTGTACAGAAACACCAGAATGCCCATGCGCAGTAAGTAATGTAACTTCAAATTTCCCAGAATGTATCCCAACAAATGAAGAATTTTGCTTTGAAATCAATTTTGATTATTTAGGTCCTGAAACGCCTATTGAATATTATGTAGACCTACAAAATTCATCTGATGGTTTATCATTAGTGAGTAGTACTTCCTCTACAGGCTCTATGACAGTGGTTCCAGGAAATAATAATTTTGAATTATGTTTTATTTACAATGGAGAATCATGTGATGAAGATATTCATCTCTTTTATGACGCCATTATTTTTGAGTCTGATTGTAAAATTTGGGAAATGGCAAATATTCCATGTTGCTATAAAGATGATTGTAAAGATTTAAAAAAGATAAATGCTAAAAATATCAAAATCGAATGTAGAAAAAGAAAATCTATTCTAAGTTTAAAAGATGAAAATGGAGATTTATTTTCATCAGAAGAATATGAAATTAGTTGGAAAATTGATGGGGAAACTTTTGTGGGTAATCCAATCGTACATGATAATCCATATGTAGAAATCGAAGCAATTATTATCACTTATCTTATTAGTGATTGTGTCGAAGAAATTGAAATAAATGAGATATTAAAATGTACTAGAAAAAAGCCGATTCATGCTTACCCCAATCCTGTTGGAATGGGAAAAAGAATGGTCGTTTTAATCCATAAAAACGAAATTAGTTTATCTTCAACCAAAGGATATTTTGAAATATTAGACACAAATTTAACAGCTGTTAAAAATGGTTTAATTTCGGAAGATCAAGAATCGATTGATTTACCAACTGAAGACTTATCATCAGGCTTATATTTCTTAAAGATAAATATCGGCAAAAAGATATATTACCAAAAGATTGTTATCCAAGAATAATTCTTTAAT
>JAHDFV010000406.1:2716-2944 GCA_020627985.1 Saprospiraceae bacterium | reverse complement strand
TTCCTCAAGAATGTGACGAAAATGTAACAAATGCTGTTTCCCGCATTGAGAAGGAAGTTATAGATGAATTAATGGAAGCAGAAACCTACGAACGCTTAATCGACGAAGGTCTCGCTTTATCCGAGCCTTTGGATTTTGAATTGTTTAATGATCTAGAGGATGATTCTTCTGATACAGAGCAGGTAAATACTAAATTGATTAATGTCGTTAAAGAAAAAAAAAATTAAA
>JAHDFV010000406.1:0-2706 GCA_020627985.1 Saprospiraceae bacterium | reverse complement strand
CTTTAACACCTTAACTTGGAATGCTCCTTTTAATAGGAGTTTAAGTCATTTTATTGTAGAAAGAAGCATGGTGAATGATTCGAATAACTTTGAGGAAATCGCTGAAATTCTAGTAAGTAGTAGCAAAAGCAATTCAAACCATTATGAATATCAAGACTATGACATCGTGGATACTGATGCCTTTAACTATCGAGTGATAAAGGTGTATATGAATGATACAAAGGAAGTTCTTGGTGTTTCTAGCACCCAGAACAATGCCATTGATAATAGTTTAGAAGTGCCTTGCAAAATATATCCTAATCCCTGTAATGGTTCTTTTAATATTTCCATAGATACTGAAAATAATATTCAAAATTTACAGGTTAGGATTCTTGATCAACAAGCAAAATTACTTTACGATAGGATCGTGGACGAAAGAACATTAAGTCCTGGAAAATATCTCTATGAGATAAAGAATTTTAATGTAGAATCGGGCACCTATTTGGTCATTATTAGTGTAGATGATGAGCAATTTACCCAAAGAATTATTGTTGCAAAAAATTAAAAAACACACTTGTAAGGCAAAAAGTGTTTTTTATTCCGCTTCTCCTACAGGCTCGTCAGATGTAGTTATGTAGCTTAGTTTTGTATCAAAATTGAAATAAAAAAACAAAGGTTTTTCGTTTCGCAGTATATCTATATACAATCTAAATTGCTGTGAAGTGATATTTATTTTATACTGATTTTTGCCGTTTATTGTTTTGACCGAATTTTTAGTTTGCCTTCCCTTAGAAAAATTCAATATGGCTTTACCACTTGTATGGATGCCATATCTTCTCCAAGCCCGCTATATAAAAACACCTTGTAGCTTTGAAATTCTTCTATGATAAAATTATCAGTCATTATGAGTTGGTTTTATTAGATGCAAATAACGCAACTAAATGTAAGATTTTAGATATGATTTTATTCATTATTTTATCTTTTTTTAGAATAACAAACTTAGATTGTTTAGGAGCTTTCAAATCTTTCTCATATTACTTTTGGATTTGCTGATAATATGCTGGCAAAAAAGAGAATTAGTATTTGATAATGGTTAATTTTCCTTTCTAGAATTGAATCTTAGTTAATGAAAATACTTCATACAGCAGATTGGCATATAGGGAAAATGTTACACAAGCATTGCCTAAATGAAGAATTGCACTTATTTATAAATTGGTTATCAGATTTAATTCAAAGAGAATCCATTGATTTACTTTTAATTTCTGGAGATATATTTGATCAATCTAATCCTTCTGCAAAAGATCGAGAATTTTATTATCACACCCTTAAGAACTTAAGTGACCTTGGAATCAGGATAATTATAACTGGTGGCAATCATGATTCTGTTGCCGTTCTCAATGCACCTAAGCAATTGTTAGAGCTTCTAAATATTACAGTTATTGGCGGAGCCATGCCGGAAATTGCCGATGAAATCATTCCCGTTAAAAATAAACGAGGCGAAATTGAATTGGTGGTTGCCGCAGTGCCTTTTCTCAGAGATAAAGATCTTCGAAAAGATGATAAAACGCATTCATATAAATCACGGATAGAATCATTGCGAATGGGAATTAAGCTTCATTACGATGCACTCGCCGATATATGCCAATCCAGTTATCCTGATGCAACTTGTATCGCAATGGGACATTTATATGCTAGAGGAGTTTCGATTAGTGAAAGTGAACGTGAGATCCATATAGGAAATCAAGCAGCTGTGGAGTCAGATGCATTTAGTGTGCATTATGATTATGTTGCTTTAGGTCATATTCATAAGCCGCAAGTGATTAATAAGATGGAACATATTCGATATTCTGGTTCACCCATAGCCCTGAGTTTTTCGGAGAAAAAAGACCAGAAATCGCTTGTAATAATTGAATTAAAAGAAAAATCAAAACTCGAATTAAACATAGTCAATATTCCAAAATTTAGGAGCTTAGAAAAGTTATCAGGAACCTTTGCTCAATTGGAAGAAGCACTATCTGAATATCCCAAAAAGGAAGGCCTATTGCCGTACTTAGAATTGGAATTTCATGAAAATGATTTTAGTACTTTAATCTTATCAGAAGTTGAGACATTAATTTCTTCATTCGAAGAATCAACAAGTTTTAAAATTTTAAAGCACAGAGTGATTTTTAAAAATGATATGAATGATAGTTCAGATTATTTTAAACTAGGAACGTCCATATCGGAATTGTCACCTCAAGAAGTATTTAGTAAAAGAATAGAATCGGAAAATTTTACTGAAGATGAGCAGAAAGATCTATTGATGAGTTTTCAGGAATTATTAGAATCAGTAGAACAAGAGGACAAATGAAATTATTACGGATAAAATTTCAGAATATAAACAGTCTTAGAGGAGATCACGAAATAGATTTTTCCAAATCCCCATTAGTGGATGCTGGGATTTTTGCGATTGTTGGGCCCACTGGGGCAGGGAAGTCCACGATTTTGGATGTTATCACATTAGCATTATTTAGCCGGATCCCTCGATTCGGATCGAAAATCACCAAGAATGAAATTGAAGGTCACGGTTCGGTCATCACAAGAAACACAAATGAAGCATACGCCAGCATAGAATACAATGCAAAGGGCAGAAATTACAAATCTACCTGGAGCGTTGCGAGAAGTAGAACGGGAAGTTTAAAGGAATACCATATGGAAATCCAAGATTTAGACTTAGGTCAAATACTG
>JAHDFV010000405.1 GCA_020627985.1 Saprospiraceae bacterium | reverse complement strand
GTTTAGATAATTTACCAATGTTGCCTGAAAAATTTGAAACCAAATTAAAAAACAATACTGGAGTAAAAAAACAATTTAAAGTTGTCAAGGATTTATTTAAAAAAGCTTCAGTTGTTATTAATTGTGGTGATGCAGGACAAGAAGGTGAATTAATTCAACGCTGGGTAATCAAGCAAGCAAAATATAAAGGCAAAGTACAACGACTTTGGATTTCTTCTTTAACTCCTGATGCCATTAAAAAAGGTTTTCAACAATTAAAAGATGCTGCGGATTATGATTCTTTATATTATGCTGGAAGTTCTAGAGCTATAGGAGATTGGTTACTTGGAATGAATGCTACCCGATTATATACTTTAAAATATGGAGGATATAAACAAGTTCTATCTGTAGGTAGAGTACAAACTCCTACTTTGGCTATGTTGGTTAAACGGTATAAAGAAATCATTAATTTTAAGCCGGAAACGTATTGGGAATTACAAACAAAATATAGAAGTGTTTCTTTTAATTGCCAAAAAGGAAAGTTTAAAAAAAAGGAAGAAGGACATCTTTTATTAGAACGAATAAAAAATAAAGATTTAACGATTACAGATGTTTCTAAAAAGAAAGGCAAAGAATATCCTCCCCGTTTATTTGATTTAACGAGTTTACAAGTCTATTGTAATAATAAATTCGGTTTATCTGCAGATCAAACTTTAAAAATAGCCCAGAAATTATACGAACAAAAAGTAATAACTTACCCAAGAGTGGATACTACTTATTTGCCAAATGATGTTTATCCAACTGTGCCTGGTATTTTAAATAAATTAAATCAATATGCTTCATTTACTGCGCCTTTATTAAAATCAACGATAAAAAAATCTGGAAAGGTTTTTAATGATAAAAAAGTTACAGATCATCATGCAATAATCCCTACAGGTTATGAACAAAATTTAATGGGTCATGATCAAAAAGTTTATGATATAATTGCTCGTACTTTTATCGCTGTATTTTATCCCGATTGTATTATTTCAAATACTGTTGTTTTAGCAGAGGTAGATAAAATTCCATTTAAAGCCACAGGAAAAGAAATTTTAGAAGAAGGTTGGAGAGTTGTTTTACCTAGTCCTAAAAAAAATAAAAAGGCGAATGATGATGATGAAGATAAAGAGGAAGAAAACATCATGCCTGAATTTAATAAAGGGGAATCAGGACCTCATGACCCTAAACTTGTAGAGAAAAAAACGAAGCCTCCAAAATATTATACGGAAGCAACTTTGTTGAGGGCCATGGAAACAGCAGGCAAAGAAGTAGATGATGAAGATCTTCGCCAGCTCATGAAAGAAAATGGTATAGGTCGACCTTCAACTCGTGCAGCTATTATTGAAACTTTATTTAGAAGAAAATATATTATTCGAAAAAGAAAGCAAATTCATCCGACTCCAATGGGGATTGATTTAATTGATACCATTCAAAATAAATTATTAAAATCTGCTGAGTTAACGGGTCAATGGGAAAGAAAATTAAAAGAAATATCTGAAGGGAAATATAATGCAGGCCAGTTTATCGCCAACATGAAAAACATGGTGGATCAATTAGTTACTGAAGTCAGAATTTCTAAAGATAATCGCAAATTTTCGACCGCTAAAAAATTACCACCCATTTCAAAAAAAAGAAAAACTGCTAGTAAAAAAACGGAAGGAGAAACCTGCCCGAAATGTAGAAAAGGGGTCTTATTAAAAGGAAAATCAAATTATGGTTGTAGCGATTGGAAAACAGGATGTACTTTCCGATTGCCCTTTATATTTTATGATAAAAAAATATCGGACAAACAAATTTTTAAATTAATTAAAACAGGCGCAACGATTACGCTAAAAGGATTTAATAAAGAAGGTAAAAAAACGAATGGTAAAATCATTTTTAATAAAAATTTCGAAATCCAGTTATTAGAACAATCGGCTAAACCTTCTTCTAAAAAAGATAAACAAAATAAAGATGAGTTAATTTGTCCTTCTTGTAAAAAAGGAAAAATTGTAAAAGGTAAAAATGCCTACGGTTGTACACAATGGAAAGAAGGTTGTTCGTATCGGTTTACCTTCAATGATTTAAGAAAAAAAGCAGGAGGAAAAAAATTAACTAAGGATTTGGTTATACATATTTTACAAGGAAAATAAAATTTGATTTAATGAGTGACGCTTATTCTGAAAAAGAAATTTTAGATGAGATAATTTTAGGATATCGTAATGTAATCGAACAAAGGTATCAATATGATAATATCGTTCACGATTATGAAATCCCTGAATCTTTTAATAAAGATAGAGTCAATTTATTTCGTAATTATTTCCTTGACAATATTTATCCTCATCCTCAAAAAAGAGATGAATTAGAAGATGCATTTAATAGTTTAGACAATTATATTAAGCATCCTAAAAAATTGATGAAAATTATAATTGATTCGAGTGCTTTAATATTTAAATATGGACGCCATTTACCTAAAATATTAAAAGCTGGTGTAAAAGCATTACAATCATTTAGAGCAGCGACAAATTTTGAAAATAAATTGGTGGATGCTGCTTTTGAATTAGAATTAGCTCCGCCCTATTCTCCAGAAAATATCAATGAAATTATACAATCCTTATCGCTTAATGATATTCATCAATTTATTGAAAACAATGAAGCTTTGTTTCAAACACTCCATGATCGAAAATTAGTCAAAAAAATAAAAGAAATCGTTGACTATTTAATTACAAAAATGAAAAAGAGTCCTAATGTTTATTCACAAGAAGAAATCAATGGACTTGAAATTGGTAAAAAAATAATTGTAGATGGCGATTTATTATTTGATCAATTAACCGAAGAAGAACAACATCGAATTTTCGAATTCGTTCTTGATATGGAACGTTCTGTGTTAGAAGATTTATTTGACTAGTCAAATATTTATAAATTTTAAAGCTTTTTCATTGGTTTGTTTAATAATTTTACGCAG
>JAHDFV010000045.1 GCA_020627985.1 Saprospiraceae bacterium | reverse complement strand
AAGTAATAGGTTATCAATGACTTGTAATTAAATCATTTTTTAAACAACTTCATTCTAAACTTTTAAATACTTTATCATTTAAGCTTAACTTAATAATATTTAAAAATATTAAATATTATTGTGCTCTAAATTGACAATTACTATTTAAAGTAAAACTAGCAGATCCTAAGTTTCCAAATGTTTCGCATATTTCTTCTGGATCTCCAACATTACTATTTAAAACGAAAGTTCTAGAATTATATGCTCCAACTTCTCCCGTTTTTGGGTTTTTACAACGAATAGTAATAACAGCTGTAGCAGGAGCAAAATACTCAGAAAATTCACAAGGATCTTCTCCAAATGCTACATTTGGAATAACAACATCACAATCATCACCATTATGAAAAAGTGATGAGAAATTGATCACATTTGTCTCTCCTATAGGATGATTACAATTAAATGGTTCCCAAACCTCTAGCTCCGTTGGATTACAAGGATTACAACATTCTGGCTGGCTCATTGTAAATAAAGGATAAAATCCACCACATGTCATAGATTGAGAAATAGACCATTCTGAAAAAGTACCTGTAACAGAATTAACTATTATTTCGCAGTCACAACCTTCATTCAAAGAATGCGTACTTATATCATCTTTAGTTGTCTTCGTTACATCATCTTTAACTCTTGTCTTTAATAAATTTAAACTATTGTCTTCATAGTTTGGTACATTTGGTAATTCTTGATCATTATTAAATTCACATGAACTTAATAATGTAAACACCATAACCATTAAAAATAATTCTCTCATAATATTTGTTTTAATTTGTTAAAAAATGCCTTTATTCTCTGTAAAATCGAATATAAATTAAATATTCTATTTAAAAGCAACACTTATTGTTAACGATAAAAATTTAAATGAATCCTTACAAATTAATTTACAAGAATCAACGAAATGCAAAATACTTGATTAAAAATATAGGAAAATTAATCAATAAATTATGAGTGAACCTTTATCAGATAATGATAATAAAAAAGAGGCTGTCTTTACTTTTGAGACAGCCTCTTTTAATAATTTTTAATTCTTTATTAAAATGGGCAAAAGATAGATTGACATTCTTGCTTTTCATTAAATACATTGGGTTGGAACATTAAAGCAATTTCCATACCTCCATTTGAATTAGATGCTACATTTAATTTTGATGTATTCAAATCATAACTAAAAGCTAAAGAAGCAGTTTTAAAATCCACTCTTATCATAGGGATAAAAGCATCAGAAGATCTAAAAGCTCCTCCTCCTGATAAAGCAAAATCTTCGTTCGGAGACCATTTAATCATTAATCCAGCAGTTACTTCATTATGAGGTCCTTGCAACATATATACTAAAGATGGAATAAATGAGAGCGGTAAATCTTCATTAATTCCAATTTCCCCTCCTGCTTGTAAAACATAACGGGCAAATAATCTTTCTGTACTATCTCCCAAAAATGATACATTTGGTTGATTTAAATGATAGGCTCCTAAGCCAACAGTAATTCCTGATCTTTTACCGATAGCAATAGCAAAATTAAGCCCAGCAGAAATATCTAAATAAAAGAAATTCGTTCGTTCAAAATTTTCGCCATTTCCTAAACTAGTATCAAAACCAGAACCATCAAATTGATTGTCAAAATAAAGTTTCTCTGGATTAATTCCCATTTGGCCTCCTCCAATCATAACACCCATACTTAAATAAGAAGGTTTTCCCTTATTACTTAAAGATTGATGATAAGCAAAAGAAAGCTGTGCAGTAGTTGTTCTAAATTCTGAATCACCGGCTTGATCATTCATTAAGAAAAGTCCACCTCCAAAATAACTACAACTTTTTCCAAAATATTTTGGTATTCTGGTGTCGTAAGAAAGTGAAACTGTTTGGTAAGGTACGGTAACACTACTCCATTGATTTCTATAATTGGCAATAAAACGCATATCACCAGCAATTTGTCCAGCAAATGCAGGATTCACCCATAAAGGAGTATGTTGATATTGTGAAAAATGTGCATCCTGCGCATTTATACTCGTAACCATAAACATAAGCCATCCTATAATAAATATTAATTTCTTCATTTTCTGCTATTATCGAATTACGGTTACGTTTCCTTTATTAAATAAATCTGTACCATCTATAGGACAAATCCCTTGAACATAATATACATATACACCAGGATTTACTTCTTTTCCATTATGCGTTCCATCCCACCCAACACTTATATTGTCGGTTTCAAATATTTGCTCTCCCCATCTATTAAAGACTTTAAAAGTCAAAATATCAGCAACTCCTGTTGAACGAACATATAATACATCATTATTGCCATCACCGTTTGGCGTAAAGGCATTGGGAACAGCTAATAATCCTGGAGAACAAACTCCTAATGGTCTAAGCTCTGTTTCTAAGGTTGTTTGACAACCCGTTTCTAAATCGGTAACTAATATAGTATAGAATACTGTTGTATCTTCTAAAATAGCAACGGGATCTGGACAATCATAACAAGTTAAATCTGTTGCCGGCAACCAAGAATAACCATATAATGTTCCAGCATTTTCTTGTTCAATATTTAAATTTACAGGTTGGCCTGGGAAGAAAGTATGAATGGGATAAATTGTTGCATCATCTGGTAAAGGATTCACAATAACTGTAGCATTAGCACTAGCATCTGGACAAGTTCCTAAACTAGCTGTAACAGTATATGTTGTGGTTTCTAAAACATTGACTGTTGGATTTGCAATGTTAGGATTAGACAATCCATCAATTGGAGACCAAGTAAAAGATGAGGCATCTCCTGATGCTATTAATGAAGTGCTATCACCAATGCAAATGTTCACATCTCCCACATCTACATTAGCAGAATCTAAAGTAGTTACAAGAACAGAATCACTTAAAATACAATTTCCACTAACCGCCGTTAAATAAAATGTAGTTTCATCAAATACTGTTGCAAAAGGATTAGCACTATTAGGGTCATCTAATGGTAAAGATGGGCTCCAGGATAAAGAACCAAAACCTATTCCATTTAATTGAGTAGAATCACCACTACAAATAGTTACGTCTTCTCCTGCATCAATTACACTCAAAGGAATAACATCTACCCTAATGGTATCCGAAATTGAACATCCTGCAATTGGATCATCAATAGTAACTGTATAGGTCGTTGCAATAGATGGAGATGCTATTGGATTTGGACAGAAAACACAGGATAAACCAGTACTTGGAGTCCAAGAAGGGTTATTACCAAAACCACCATAATCTAAAGCAATATTCTCTCCTTCACAAATAATTTGATCAGGACCAGCAAAAACCTGATTTGGATCAAATACAATGACATTTATAGTATCCGATGCAATACAACCTCCTGGTCCAGTAACTGTAACCGAATATGTTGTATTGGCGGTTGGAGTTGCGAAAGGGTTTGCACATTCATAACAACTCAAACCTGCACTATTCGTATCCCACTGATATGAACTTGGAACTGTTCCTCCTGTTGCTACTAATTGAATCGTTTCTCCTTCGCAAATAGTTGTATCGACATCCAATCCAATATTTGGTACGGGAAAAGGATTAACATCAATTGTTACTTGATCTGTATCTGTACATCCGTTTGGATGAATGATTGTTACCGTATATGTAGTAGTAATAGACGGACTGGCTACTGGGTTTAAGCAATCATTACAACTTAATGAACCAGTATTATCCCAACTTACAAGTACACCTGTTGGGTCTGTTAATATTTGAGCTTCTAATTGAAAAACTTGACCAATACAAATAATTCCCCCAGGTAGTGTTGTTACATCTGGTACTTCTAATATACTAACGTTAGTCAAAGTTGTATCTTTACAACCATTTTCAGTTGTCACTTCTAATGTAACCGTATAATCCCCTACATCAGTATAATTATGTGCTGGGTTTGATAATACCGATGTATCCATATCTCCAAAATCCCAACTCCAATCAGTGATTACTCCTGGTACAACTGTTGATTGATCCGTAAATGTTATGATTTCTGGTACACAACCTGACAAAGGATTAGGGCTAAACATCGCATCAGGTTTAGGCTCAACAATGATATAATTTGGTTTAAGAAGGGAATCGGTACAAACACCATTACTCACAGTCAACATTACATCGTATTCTCCAAAATTATTATAAGTGAAATTAGTGGGATTCGGATCCGTTGATGTAGAGGGGCTTTGTCCCTCAAAATCCCATTCTAAAAAAGTGATGGGTTCCGAGGATTGAATATTACTCGTAAAATCAGTGATACCACCATCACACAATAATGTATCTGTAGCCATAAAATCAATAATCAAACTTTCAACGGTTATAGAACTATCCGCATCAAAAACTTGATCACATCCTAACTCATCTATTAATATTAGAGCGGGTACATAATCACCTGCTTGAGTATAAGTATACACAAAAGTATCTTGAGCAACATTTGTAGAACTAGAATCAATACTACCATCTCCATAATCCATAACATGAAGAACAGGTAAAGCGGATTCCGTATAAAAGGTAACTGTTAACGGAACACAACCAAAATCAGGTTCAAAACTAAATGAACCAACAGGTCCTCTTAATTCAATATAATCTTCGTATACAATTGTATCTAAACATCCTGATGGACTTGTAGCTATTAAGGTTATATCGTAAATACCTGCTCCTGTATAAACATGAGAAGGATTATCGGCATTTGATAGTCCTGTATTATCTCCAAAATCCCAAGTATATCCGCCATTAACTGTATTCAAAGACGTAGAAGTGAAATTAACTACTAATGGAGGGCAAAAAGCAAATGTAGTATCCGCCACTAAGTCAGCAACTGGGTTAATTACATTTACAAAATTGGGTAAACATAATGTACTATCACAACCTAAACCATTAGACATGGTTAAACATACATCATACATTCCTTCAAATTCATATGAATGGATTGGACTAATATCTGTGGAAGTATTTCCATCGCCAAAATCCCATAGATAATTGATATTATTTCCATCAGCTGTTGATGTATTAATGAAGTTTACATTTTGTTCTGTACAAGCTACAGTATCACCAAAAAATGAGGGATAAACATCTTGAATCACTAAAACATGTAATTGTTCATCTACACAACCAATTTCATCAGTGACTCTTACTTTTACATTATAAGAACCAGCATCAGTAAAGATATTTGAAACAGAAGTAGAATTATAGTTTACAAAGCCTTGACCAATATTATAATTCCATTCCCACTGTACATTGTTAAATAAAACATTAGATGAAGTATCTACAAAAAATACTTCTGTTGGAGCACAAGCTAAAGTATCAGACAAAGTAAATCCAGCTATTACATCATTAGCATAAATTGAACTCGGTGTAACAAAGGTATCTCTACAACCAAAGGAATCTGCAACAATTAATTGAATATTTTCCTCATACAAATTTGGTGCTAAATATGTTATTGAAGAATTTTGAGTATTCGGATCATTAATAGAAGCAGAGAAGTTTTCAGATGTCCAATTCCATGAAGTTGCAGAAGAAGATAAATCAGTAATATCAAGGTTAAAAGGCACACAACCAATTGTGTCATTAATTATAAAATTGGCTGTTGGATCTGAAACGATAACAACTGTTTGCCCCAAATCTTCGCAACCAGTTCCAAAATTAAAAGCTTGTTGAGTGACAATATAAGTACCTGTGTCTGGAAAAACAAAAATAGGATTACGAACGGAAGTTGTATCTGTATCTACATCTAATACTCCAAAATCATAAAACACTGAATCCGCACCTATAGAGCGATCACTAAAAAAATGTTGATATGGATTAGAACAATCAAAAGAATCAACAACTGCTGCTCTTGGTGGAATCAAATATACATAATCAGGTTTACACAAAGTATTGGGACAGCCATTTTGGAATACCGTTAAGCAAACTTCAAAGAAACCTGTATCTATATATTCATGCGAAGGATTTTGTTCAAAAGATACTGACCCTGGTCCTTCTCCAAATTGCCAGAACCATTCATCCACTAATGGGCTCGACATATCTGTAAACTGTATAGCAGTATCTATACATGTCAATAGAGGATCAGCTGAAAATTCAACCATTTGTGGTACCCCTGTTTGAATATATGAGAAAAAAGTATCCGTTTGGACACAGCCGAAAGTATTCGTTACTTGTAAAATTACATCATACACTCCTGTATCAGTAGCCATAACCGTTGGAGATTGTTGATTAAAAGAACCAATACCTGGAATAGTCCAAACCCAATCATTAATTGGGGCAACAGAAGTAGAGGTTTCATTTAATGTTACGGTTACGGGAACACAACCTTCTACAGATGTACCTAATAGATCTACCTCTATTTCCTCAATTCGTATAGTATCTTCAAAAGTTACAGTACAACCACCACCACTAGTTGTTGCTACCAAAGTTACTGGATGAATCCCGAACTCAGTAAAAGTAAATGAAGGATCAGCAACATTAGAAAATCCAAGTGAATCTCCAAATACCCAATCATAACTAGAAATTCCAGCTCCTACTGCTAAAGAATTAAAGTTAACTGTTAAAGGAATTTCACAGGCTAATGGATTATCATTGGTAAATGATAATGTAGGTACTGTTTCTATTGTAATGCAGGTAGGATCTGTATAAGTTCCTATACAAGCTCCATTATCTGAGTCCAATGTTATATTATAACAACCTGGGGCTGTATAAACATAGAATGGATTTTGCTGAGTAGATGTCCCTAACCCGTCTCCAAAATCCCAAGACCATAAATTTGGATTACCTGCCGATAAGTCTGTTAGAAACAAAGTATCTCCTAAACATAAAGAATATGCACTTGGACTATAGCTTACAGAACTTCCAATACTTATATCATTTTCTAATAACAGTGTATCTGAACAACCTGTTAGATCATTTACTGCGATGATAGTAACATCAAAATCTCCTTGGCTATTCCAAGTAATTGGCGGGGGATTATTTCCTTGAAAGAAAGGTGTATTTGCTCCTTCAAAAAACCAATTGAATGTGATGTTATTTGTTGTTGGACTCGTATTCGAATAATCTACAAATAAAGGTGGAGTACAACTAAAATTTTGATCTGACACTGTATTTATTACTGGAACAACATCTACTTGTACTGGATTTGTCATTGTAACAGGAGAACAGCCATTATCGTCAATTACAGTCAATGATACATTATAAGTACCTCCCAAATCAAAAGTATGACATACTTGATTTGCACAATCTTGCACTACAGTTCCATCAGCAAAATCCCAAATACATTGTACTAAACTACCCGACTGAAGCGCAGTTGTATTTTGAAAACAAATTTCAGAAGGTGCACAACCCGAAGTCGGTGAGAAAGTAAAATTAGGAACTGGTAACTCAAATATCGTAATGTAATCTGTTTTACATTCTGTTACCGATTCATTCGTTGCATTCGTAACAGTTAAACATACGGTATATGTACCTGGTGTACTAAATATATTACCTGGAGAACATTGAGCGGAAGTGCCAGGATTAAAATCCCAAGCATAGGTATAATTTCCTGAACAATTTATAGCAGCTCCTCCATCAGTACTTGTATTCGTAAAAGAAATCGTTTCAAAATCACATCCTGTTTGTGTATTGGATGTAAAATCAACAACCATTTGACCTTGTACTTTAAATGAAAATAAAAGGGAAATTATGAATAGGGGTAGGTATAATTTTTTCATTGATTGATTTGATATGCGCAATTATTTTCTCTCTTCTACAAATATGATATTTTTTAATATAAAAAAGAAACTCTTTTCGACTCCTTTACGACTTAACTTCAAGAGCTATGCCCAAATGATAAGTAATTGATTATTTTAATTAAAAAAAATGGAATTATGTAACAATTAAATCATTCATATTATTAAAATAAGAATGGGTATATTCTCCTTTTTCAAGGAAAAAGATCAAAAATTATTACAATAAATTTGCTAGGGTTAATTTATTTTTACCGCCACTACTTCTGCCCTTCTTTCTTTAGATGCCTCAGGACTATAAATGGAATTTCTTTCATCAGATATTACATCACTAATTCCAGATGGCGCCATAATTTCACCAATTGGCAATTCAACAATTTTTAGTTGACCTGAACTAAAAAAAGTCTTAAAAGCTCCATTATTATATTGATTAAAATAATTCAATAATGATGAAGTCCTTCTTTGTGCTAGATACTCATTGTATTTAGTCTTTGCTCTAGGACTAGTATATCCTTTTATTTCTATTGTTAAAAATTGACCATTTGCCAATTTATCTTGAATCAAACGACTTAACAATTCTAAATCATCAAATCCTCGTTTTACATCATTAGTAAAAAAGGAAATTAATTTTGATTCCTCCTCAGATACCTTTGCATTAGAAATACCTTTCAAATATTTATCAAAGAAAATAGGCTCTCTTTGCAAATATTCTCTAAACGAGGTAGAATATGACTTTATTGTACGGGTATTGGTTGTCCGCTTATCAGGTTCGTCATTATCAAAATATACTTTTACTGGAAGTATACTTTCTATGGATACAACAGGAGTAGTAGATGGATAATAATTCGGTTTTGGTGTTGGAATGATTATCGGTTTGGGTTGAGGCGCTGGTTTCGGAGTGGGAATATTATTAACAACAGGTTTAGAAGGTTCTGGTTTGGGTTGAGGAATAGGCGTTGAAAGTATGGGCGTAGGTGTTTTAATAGGCTTAGGTTCAGGTTTTGGGATGTCATTGATTACAACAATTTCTTCTTCAGGAAAAATGATTTCATATAGATCATTACAACAAGCTGGATCATCTTTTAACATTGACGTGGATTCTGGTCGATTTGATGAAACAATGGCTTTTTCATTTTTGGTATCTTTCCAAAAGTAAACATCATTATAACCTGTGTTAACGGGTCGACCCATATTTTGGGGTATCCCCCATTCTTTGCCTTTTTCAGAAAAATACACATCAAAATTGCCAAATCCTTTTCTTCCGTTTGAGCTAAAATATAGAGGCGAATTCGGATTCGTATTATCTATACTGGGTGTAATATCGTCAAATGGAGTATTGACCGCTGTTATATTTATGGGTTCCTCAAAACGATCTGCAGCTTTATATTTTGCAAACCAAATATCTTTTCCTCCTTTTCCTTCAGGTCTATTCGATGTAAAAAATAAACCCTTCCAACCTTCAATATCTGACCAAGCAGGTTGTGTATTGGTAAAACCTTCAACATTTATGGGCTCAGGTAATTTTTCAGCGATCCATCTTTTTCCATCATTTATGGAATAATAAATATCACAATTTAAATCAACCGTATTTATATAATCACAAATGGTGAAATACATGGTATTTCTTTTATGATCAAAAGTTGCATTGGCTATATTTTTATTTTCTGGAATTCCTTTTATTCTTACTGATTTTCCACGTTGGACTTCTGTATTGTTGGATAATAAAATTTTAGATATTTTTCGGTCTTTGGCAACTGTTTCATCTTTATATTTTAAAGAGGCAAAAATTAAAGTATCAGACAACCAACTTCCAGCAAATTCAGAAAATTTGGAATTAATTTTCTTGCTTAATCTTTTGATTTTTACATCAGAATTTATTTGTTGTTCAGCAGCCCATTGGCAAGCATCTGCTTCCATATCTGCCTTTTCCAAATTCATTTCAGAACCAATTCCAGCTTTAAAATAGGCTTGGTATAATTTTTCAGCTTTTAGGTATTCTCCTAAGGTTTGTTTGACTTCCGCCCAGTATAAATTCAACAAAGGAAATTCTCCTTTTTTACTTAATTTTTGAGCTTTATTAAAATGTATATTCGCTAATTCAAAAGCAAAAAACTGACGGGCAGCATCCGCACATTTATAATGGAGAGCTGCATCATTTTCTTTTATTTCTAATGCATTTTGATAATATTTCATTGCAGAATAATAATCTTTTTCTACCATTGATTTATCTGCTGCTTTGACATATTGTTTTAAGGTCTGACCATAAGAAAGACCAAAAGAAAACAAAAGAATAATTATAATAATTCCTCTCATAGGGATTGCATTAAAAAATAGGACAGGCCTTATATTCTGGCAATGGTTTTACTTTTGTAATGGTATAAATAATAGCTAATTCTGCTCCTCCTCTATTATCGGTTGCCCTATCAAAAGCAGAAGTATTAATATCGTAAGACAAGCCTGCTTTCCAGCTACCATATTCTATTTCCAGCATGGGTATTATCGCATCTCCTAATCGGTAATGTGCTGATAAAGCCAAGGAAGTTTCCTTGCTCTTTTTGAAGGATAAATGATATCTCCATCCCAATCCTACATCATATTCTTGATAGGTATTTTGTTGGTGCATTAAGGCTCTCAATAAAATATCCGATTTCCCATTCATTTGAAATGAACTATTAAAGTATGCAGAAATTCTGGCAGATAATTTCGAATTATTTTCTTCTCTGAATGCTTGTTCAGGTTGATTTAAATCAACACCTGCATCTAAATAAGTATAATTCGTATTCGAAAATGTTTCTCCTGTTGAACTATTAGGAACATAAATATCTCCATTAAACTGACTATCGAAAGTAAGATTATTTGGATTAAATGAACGTTGTGCGCCTCCTATATTGGCACCTAAAGTAGCTAATGATTTTTTACCTAATTTAATCGTATAAGCAACAGATAACATCAATGAAGTTAAAGACAATTCTGAATCACCTGCTTTATCTCTATTCAATTGTAATCCTCCTCCTAGAACCCCATTTTTAGATTCTAATATTTTCATATCGAATCCAGCGCCAAAGGTTCTATACTGTACGGGTACAGATTCCCATTGCGATCTATAAATGCCTGATATTCTGTAATCCGCGGGCATAACTCCTGTCATTGCAGGAGATTGATATAACGGAGCATTATGAAATTGTGCATAATGAACATCTTGTCCTTTCCCTTCAAAAGAAAAGAATAGAAGAACAAAGAATATGGTATAAATCTTATTCATCAATTCATTATTTTTAAACAAATCTTTTTATCGAATGAGCGAAACATTTCCTTTCTTGAAATATTCTTCTCCATTCAAACATTTTAATTCTAAATAATAACCAAAAACATCGGGTGATAATTCTTTTCCTTTATAGGTTCCATCCCAACCGCTGTTTAGATCATTCGTTTCAAAAACTTTTTCTCCCCATCTATTATAAACTACCAATAATAATTCGTCAATAGCATTTCCTCTCACATAAAAAACATCGTTTCTGCCATCTCCATCTGGTGTAAATGCATTCGGAACAAAAATATAGGGTTCTTCACAGAAGAAAGATTTTAAATACACGGTTACATTAGCTGTATCTTTACATCCAATTTCATCTTCTACAAAAACAGTAAATGTCGTTGTTTCTAATGGCATTGCTACAGGATTATCAATTTGATCATTATCTAATAATTCACCATACGTCCATAAATATTCTGTAGCATTATTAGCTGTTGCATTGAGTTGAGAAGTTTCTCCTGGATAAATTGAATCTGGATCCGCAGTTGCCATTACATTCAAATTATTTTCAATGACATCGATGGGTATCAATAATGTATCTTTACAGCCAAATTGATTTTCTGAAATCAACATCATTACATTATCTTCTTCTAAATAAAAAGTGGGATTATTCGTATTTGCTCCTGAAACTATAATTCCTTCAGGCGACCATTCATAAGTTAAAAGATCATCCGGATTTAAATTATTCGCAAAAAGTGAAACCGTATCATTAGCACAAATATCAACAGAAGAAGGGACTTCTACATTCACAGCACTGCTGCCTACTGTTACCATAGAAGTAGAAGAACAACCATACGTATCTGTTGCTACAACATAATAGGTACTACTTTGCCCTGGAGTTACTTCAATGTTTTCTCCGCTACCAATAAAATTGGTCAAGGTTTCATCGCTATACCATTCTAAAATTTCTCCTGTGTTTGTTATGGCATTGATGTCTATTTCTGTTTCACATCCAATTTCATCTCCACTCGTTTGAATTGTTATTTCTTCTGGTACAAAAGCAAAAACTTGATGAGATGCCATACAATTGGTACTAGGATCTATAATCGATACTGTATATGTCATTGACACACCGATATTAACAATTGGATTCGCAATATTGGGATCACTTAAACCTACTATAGGATTCCATGAATACACATAAGTAGGGTTCGCTCCAGGATTTAATTCACTGTCTTCATTTGGACAAGCACTAATGGTATCATTCGGATTTGTGGGTAAAGGATTGACTACAATGATAATATTGTCTTCTTTTAAACAATCATTTACAGCATCATATATTTCCACACTATATTCTGTGGTAACACTAGGAGTTGCTGTTGGATTAGCGATGTTTGGATTATCTAAGGTTTCTATAGGTGTCCATTGATATTGATAAGTAGGATTTGCCGTGATATTTAATTCAATAGATTCGCCAAAACAAATCTCATTTGAAGGAAGAATTACTTCATCTATTATTGGAGCAACGAAAACACTATCTCTATATTGACAACCAGAAATTTGATCTGTTACAGTCACATAATAAGTTGTTGAAACTGATGGAATTGCAAGCGGACTCCCTGTATTCGCATTGATTAAATTATTAGAGGGTGACCAATTATAGACAAAATCAGGTTCATTACCATTATGTAATAAAATGGTATCTCCATCACAGAAATTTTTATCAGAAAAATCTATAATAATATCTTGAACTTGAACTTCTACACTGTCAGTATAAACACAACCTTCATTATCTTCGACTGTCAAATAATACGTGGTTGTAGATAATGGCGTTGCATTAGGACTTGGAGAATTATTTGCACTTAATGTGTTTCCTGGAGACCAATTGTATTGATAAGAAGGGTCTGTACCTGGATTCAAAACAACAGAATTCCCTGAACAAATTCTAGCCGAGTCTTGCAATCCCAATTCTAAAACATCTATTGAAACAAAATCAGAATGACTCACTTGACAGCCATTTTCAGCTGTTACGGTTAAGGTAGCTATATAAGTACCTGATTCAGTGACAAACCAGATTGGATCTTGTTCGTCTGAAGATTCTCCGTTACTAAATTGCCAATCCCATTCTTGTAAATTACTAATTGTATCAAAGGTTAAATCATCAAAAGAAACTTGAGCAGGGAAAACGCAACCATCATTGATGCTTAAATCAAAATCTACAAATAATGATGGATATTGAACTGAGACGGTTGTTATAGATGTATCCGCACACAATTCATTTGGGCCAGCAATTAATGTAATTTCATATAATCCAGTATCTGGATATATGTAGGATGGATTTTCTAAGTTAGAAACATCTGAAGTGGTGGTTGGATCTCCAAAATCCCATATGTATTCTGGAGCGTCTTGACTTTGATTTTCAAAATCAACCGAAAAACCATCGCAGTCTACTGCAGGAGCAAAGAAGGATGAAATCGCTTCACCACATAAGCCAATATTGTATTGAAAATCTCTTCTTGTTTCAGAAATTAATTGACCATTTCGATATTCTTCTACACATATACCTACTACGAACTGTCCTTCTGTATCGGGTGTTCCTGTTAATAATCCAGTTACGGGATCAATACTTAAAGGTATTCCTCCTAGAACATTCGTTAGATTATAAGGCGGTATCCAAATTACATCATCAAACGGAGGGTTAAAGGGTGGACAGGGAATGGGGCCACAGGGTTGATCTTCATCAAAACAGGGAGGAACTTGTCCACTATTGGCATAACAGGAAAATTCTCCACCATCAAATGGTGTACAAATTTTATACACTAATGAATCGCCCTCCAGATCGAGGGCAGAATGATCAAAGAGAATGGGTTCATTGACACAAATATAATTAGGCGGCCATTCCTTAAAAACGGCATTAGAATTACATTCTAATAATGCTTGTTCTGTAACATAGATACTATAGGTTGCTCCTGTACTATCAGGTGAAACAATATTTAAAATAGTATTATTTCTACAACATCTTTGATAGACTAAATTATATCCGCCGGACCTGAAGGGTAATTCTAAGGTATCTACATAAGTCGTTACATCTACACAAACATCTGGCGGTACCACTAAACAAGAATCAAATAAAGTTGGATCTAATGTATCATCTTCTATGTACAACATATCAAATACACCTTGAAATGCAATCTCATCTACTAGGTCATCATTCATATCAAAAATCCCAACATGAGCTTCAACATCAAAATTAGGAATACCATTTTGACAATCTCTAAATACGGTCAAGGTCAATTCATACTGATCATCACCTAAACATTTATAATTCATTTCGCCTCCAACAATATGAGTGGCTTCAATTGAAGGAATGGCAAAAAATAAGGCAACCCCTAAAACAAAAGTGGATTTCAAAAATGAAAGATGAATTGAATGATTAATCATTATTAGGATTTATGATTCTGTATTATTCCATCAAATTACACAAAAGACTAATAAATAATAGCATCTATAGCATAATTTTTGACGTTAGTATATTGATAGAACCAAATTGGTGCGATGTTAATAATCATTCATTCATTAATAAATGTTATTTTTGTTGTACTTAATCAAACTGAACTTTAATATTTATGTCCAATAAAATAGTTACCCTTGATGAATTCATCATTAAAAGACAAAATGATTTTACCTATGCTACTGGTGAGTTAACTGGTTTGTTACGAGATATTGGTGTTGCTGCAAAAATTGTAAATCGAGAAGTTAATCGTGCAGGATTAATTAACATCATTGGAGTACATGGTCAAGAAAATTCTTCTGGAGAAACGGTTCAGAAATTGGATATGTATGCTAATGATAAATTAATTGAATGCCTAAGTAACAGTGGAGAGTGTTGTGGAATTGCTTCAGAAGAAAATGAAGACTTTGTCAATATTCCTACTGTCGCATCAAAGAGTGCTAAGTATGTTGTACTGTTTGATCCTTTAGATGGATCTTCTAATATTGACGTAAATGTTTCTGTAGGAACAATTTTCAGTATTTATAGAAGAGTCAGTCCTGAAAATGGACCTTGTACCCTTGATGATTTTATTCAAAAAGGTGTAGAACAAGTTGCAGCTGGATATGTCATTTATGGTACCTCAACAATTCTTGTTTATACAACTGGAAATGGAGTTAATGGCTTCACACTTGATCCGAGTATTGGTGAATTCTGTTTATCCCATAAAAATATTCGTATCCCTGAGAAAAGTCAGTACTATTCATTGAACCAAGGCTACTATTCTAAATTTGATTTAGAAATGCGTCGTTATGTAGATAATTGTAGTGATGAAAATTTACGATTAAGATATATTGGTACTATGGTAGCTGATATACATAGAATATTATTCCAAGGCGGTATCTTTTTATATCCAAGTACCCGCAAATATCCTGATGGTAAATTGAGATTGCTTTACGAATGCAATCCAATGTCATTTATCATGGAACAAGCAGGTGGTAAATCTATAACAACTCGTCTAGAGCGAATTATGGAAATTAAACCTTCCGAATTGCATGAAAGAGCTTCAATTGTTATTGGTTCTCCAGTAATGGTAGATGAGATGAAAGCTTTTGTTGAAAAGTATAGTGCTACTCCAGTTGTGAGTTAATGCTACTTTATTTCAAACGAATAATAAAAGAGGCTACAATTTAAAATTGTAGCCTTTTTATTTTAGATGCATCAATTATTGAGTTCAGTTTTTAGATTTATTTTAATCTATATTTTCATTAAGTTTATCTATCGAATTTAATCTCTTACATCATAAATTGTTATATTATATCTTAAATCAAAATTAAATGATAACCGTCCAAGATATACCAGAAATCTTCAGAGATAAAATTAATGATGATGAAAAGATCATTCAATTTTATGAAGAAAAAGAGCATTCAATTAAATGGACTTACATTTTCCCTTATATCGTATTTGTATTTCTTATATTGTTCTTTGTCTTATCATTCCATATTGCTATAGCATCGATAGTTGCTCATTTTGTACTTATATTCATCTTTGGTTCTATCTTTCGTAATATTAAAAAAGATTCATATGTAATTACAGAAGAAAGAATATTAAAATTAATTGGCAATAATCAAATTAAGATTATTCCATTTAGCAAAATTTATTCATTTGCTATAATGAGTGATCGATTATATTTTAAATTAAGTTTTCCATATTCTAATAATATTGAAAATCAAAATTCCTATAATAGCCTTCATCCTCCTTATAGCCCCTATAGATTAAAAGAAGAAATTTTTGATTATTGGGTAAAAAAATACCCTTATCATTCTATGAATGCTCCCTTCAAAGAAATCGCTGAAAAATATAATTTAAAATTCACCCCTATAAGTTTAACTGAATCCAAAATAATGTTAGAGGGCGATTTAAGAGGAAGGAATTTTAAGTTTATACTTGATGGCATTAGAGGATTAAAAAAGATAAAAATTGAATATTCTGTTTTAAATGAAGAAAAAAATTATTTGTATTTAAGACCAGAAGGATTAGGAGATGGAATTGGAAAAGTCTTAGGAGGTCAAGATATTAAAATTGGAGATTCTGCATTTGATAAAAAATTTATTATTCGATCTAATAATGAATCTTTCCTTTATTCTATTCTTGATGAGGATATGAAATATAAAATAAATGATGCTTTAAAATATATTAAAGGTAGTTTCATTCTTGGAATCGAAGAAAAAGAAATTAAAAAGAATAAACCTAAAATAAATGATACTGAAGACATATTAGATGTTCATCTACTTAGGAATATAGAAGATGAAGTTAAAAGAATTCCAAATCTTTATTCACCTATAGTTTTTAAAAGCTTACACTTAGAATCCTTATTGAATGAAAAATTAATTATTAAAAACGTTGTAGAAGTCTTAGAAACTTTTATTTCATTATCTCAAAAATTAGAAGATTATAATTAAATAAAAAACCTTTGAAAGAACTAAAAGAAATACCACTCAAAATAAAAGAAAAACTGAAGAAAGATGAAGAAATTATCTGGCATCATTCTATATACACCAGTCTTAGCAAAACAGCGAATTATCCTTTAATTTTCATTCTAGGATTACTATTTATTTTCCTATTTGTAACCTTATATAAATTACACTTTGAAATAAGTTTATTTATCTTGATTATCATTTTGATATTTTTCTGTATTTTATATTTCGTTCAACAATTTAAAGGCAAATTTTTTGTCGTCACTAATAAAAGAACATATCTATTTATTGATATGCCTTGGAATCATGTACAAGCTTATTCGCATGATCGTATATTTAAATTATCTTACGAGTCTTTAAATCCAAATGGACAAAGTGAATTGGTACTTTTCACTTCTCCTAAAACTACAATAAATGCAGATCATTCTTATTTCCCTAAAATAACTTTTAATGGTTTATCTGATGAGATGAAAAAAAATGCTAGAACCAAAATTACAGATACTTGGTTTGCTCAATCTCCTTATCAAAAAACAATTCAACATTTTAAATTACTTGCAGAAAAATATAATTTAAACTACCAGCCTTTTCATCCTGACAAAAATTTAAGTTTAATTATAGATGGAACGATTAATGGTAAAAGTATTTATTTCGAACTAATCGGATTATTTGAGTTAAAAAAAATATTGATAAGCATTTCTTGTGCGAATCCTAAACATCAACATATTCTAATAGCTCCTGAAGGATTTGGATATAGAGTCAATAAATTATTTGGTGCTCAAGATTATATTATCGGTAATAAATTGTTTGATGAACGATTTATTATTCAAGGAGATAAAGCACTTATTGAAGAAATTTTAAATGAAGAACGGATTAATCAATATTTAAATGCTACTCACTTTTTACCTGGAAAATTGGATTTCGGCTATAAAAATGAAAAGAAAGTAAAACCTAAAATTCGCAAAAATAAATCACAGGAATCATTATTAGATGATGATTTATTGGCTGATTTAAACGAGGAAGAAAATTCTATAAAAGATGAAAATAATAGAGACTTTTTATCGTATCGATGTAATGATATTTTTGAAGTGAATCAGGATGTTTCTAAAGTCATGAATAAAATAAATAATCTCTTTGAAATGATGATAGAAATTGCTGATGATATTGAAAATGGGGAATAAACGTTTCGTGCAAACGTCGTATGAGCGAGGTACGAATCGAATATGGACGCATACTTTCTAAGTAGTCGTTTCTACTAATTTTTTTAAAAATTCAATAGGTTCTTGATCTGATTTCCCTATAGAACAAATCCCAAATATTGTATTTGAAGTTAAGAACAGTTTATTTCTTACATTTTAAAAAAATTATTTATTCTATCAATTTCATTTTCCATTTCTAATTCTTTAGCTAATATAAGAGCCTTTTTGAAATAAATTTCTGCACTTACTTTATCCCCTTGGATATGGTATGATAAACCAATTATTTCAAATAGAGTTAAATCATGGTTTTTGGGTTTTGGCATACTTTCCAATTGTTTGAAGAGTTTTAATGCTGTCATTATTTTTTCACTATTAGACTTCCAATGTGTG
>JAHDFV010000404.1 GCA_020627985.1 Saprospiraceae bacterium | reverse complement strand
GTTGTAATGGTGTAACTTCTTACTTTATAATTATTAAGGTTTTTATTTTTTTTAATATTGCTAAGATCTAATTCTATAAATCCTATATTTAATCCAATATGAAGTTTATCTTTGTGCGTTTTTATACTTTTAATGACTTTGCCCATTACAGGTTCTATTGCCAATTGAATATGATTAATCTTTTCCTTATTATTTAAATAATATAAATGGTCACTACTGCCTCCAATCCAAATATTATTTTCAGAATCTTTTTTTAGACTTAGTAAATTTGTATTCGTTCCAAAATCATTAATATATGAAATACTGGAATTTTTACGTTTCCATAAATAAACTCCTTTGTCTTTGGTGCAAATCCAAATGTTCCCTTCTTGATCTTCAAATAAACGATTCATATTTATTTGGGACAGAAATTTAAAATCAGGATGTAAACTATAATCATCTTTAAGAATGACAGCACCTTTATTGGTTTGCATGAGTGAGAAATCTGAAAATGGATAAATTTCTTTGATAATATAATTATCTAGTTCAGGGATAACTTCTAGTTTACCATCTTTAAATTCAAAAGTAGAATTTATTTTATTTAATAAAATTTTATCATTTAAAGAAATGCCTACTCGTTTATTGGGCACGATAGATCTAAACACTTTTGTTATTTCTCCGCTAGAATTTATTTCTAGAATATCATTGTTGTTTGTAGTTGAATTAAGGCTCTTACCTAAAAAAAAATGTTTGTTTTTTAATAATAAAATGTTTCTGAATACTTTGAATTTTTCATTGTTATATTCTTTAAAATCGGGATAAGCATATAAACTATCCTTGTCAAAAATAAATTGATCTTTTAAGGAGTTAAACCATATTTTATGATCAGGATCTTCTTTGATGACAAGTAATTTATTAAATGGATTGGGTGCTTGAAATACATGTACAGAATCGTTTTGGATGTAATGTATTTTATCACCAAAAGTATTCAACCATAATCGATCTTTACTATCCAAGAAAAAATCCCAAATATCATTATTGGATAATCCATCCTCAGTAGTGAAAACTTTCATTCTCTCTCCATCAAATTTTACAACACCTTTATCTGTGCAAAACCAAAGATAACCTTCACGATCTTGCAAACCATTATAAACATGAGAACTAGGTAATCCATCTTCAACATTAAAATTCTTCATGATCTTTTCTTGCGCAAAAAGAAAAGAAGAAATGAATAAAAATAATAAAATGTGAATTGTTGTTTTCATGCCTTAAACAAGGTAAGAAAATTTATAAAGCGATGCTTAGCTTCTTGGATTCCAAACGACTTCTTCTGCTTCAGTATCTTGAGCAATTTTGCGACCTAAAACAAAAAAGTAGTCCGATAAACGATTTAAGTATTGCAGAATTAATTCATCGACAGGTTCGATATAATGGAGCGCAACAACATTACGTTCCGCTCGACGGCAAACACAACGAGCGATATGACAATGTGAAACAATAATATTGCCGCCTGGCAGGATGAAATTTTTTAATGGAGGTAAATCAGCATCCATTTGATCCATGTTTGATTCTAAAAGCTCTATATCTGATAATTTAATATCAGGAGTGATCATATTTTTAGAAGGATCAGAAGCTAAGGAAGAGCCAATAGCAAAAAGACGATCTTGGATATCTTTAAGAAATGATCTCTTGTTAAGATCTGAAATTTGATCTCGGATTAAACCAATAAATGAATTTAATTCATCTACTGTGCCATACGATTCTATTCGGATATGATTTTTAGGTAAACGTTTTCCTCCAAAAAGACCAGTTTCACCTTTATCACCAGTTTTAGTATATATTTTAAAAGACATCGTTGAATTTTAAGGCAAGATAATTATTTATTCAATAACGTTATCTCCACTGACATATCTATGGGAAGAATCTCCTGCTTTAATAATATTTTCATTCAATTCATCAGACTCTATAAGACCATCTCTCAATCGTACAATTCGATGGGCGTGAGCTGCAATGTCAGGTTCGTGTGTTACTAGGATTATGGTATTACCTTGTTTATGAATTTCTTCAAAAATAGCCATAATCTCAACCGATGTTTTAGTATCTAAGTTACCAGTAGGCTCATCCGCTAGGATGATAGAAGGTTTGTTGACTAAAGCTCTTGCAATAGCTACTCGTTGTCTTTGTCCACCAGATAATTCATTGGGTTTGTGGTCAACACGATCTCCTAAACCAACGTCAGTTAAAACTTCATCAGCCCGATCTAATCGTTTATTTCTACTCATGCCAGCATAAACAAGAGGCAGGGCTACATTTTCTAATGAGGAATATTTAGGTAAAAGATTAAAAGTTTGAAAGACAAAACCAATTTCTTTATTTCGGATAGCAGCCAATTCATTGTCTGTCATATCCTCTACATTTTCGCCATTTAATATGTAAGTGCCTTCAGATGGAGTATCCAAGCAACCCAATAAATTCATGAGTGTAGATTTACCTGAACCTGAGGGACCCATTAGGGCAACATATTCATTTTTATTGATATCTAATGTGATAGATTTCAAGGCATGAATAATTTCACTTCCCATTATATAGGTCTTTCTTAATTTCTTAATAGAAATAACAGGTTTCATATGATTGATTTTGTATATCTAACTGAATTTACGACATAAAGTTAATGAGAGAAGGTAACTTTTTGTTAATTATTTAGATTAGCGACTCTTTTTCCTAGTCGAACGACATATTTTTTCAAGCCGTCTCAAAATCATTTCAGTATTTAAATTTGAAATAGTAATTTGTGCGAAATTACATCAACATACTAACGGAATTAACCCATGAGTCAAAATCAAATTGGATCAAATGTTAAGCATGTAGCAATTGCAGGTAACATTGGTGCTGGAAAAACTACCCTTTGTAAATTATTAGCGAAGCATTATGGCTGGGAAGTCCATTTTGAAGATACAGAAGAAAATCCTTATCTCAGTGATTTTTATGAAGATATGAAACGCTGGGCGTTT
>JAHDFV010000403.1 GCA_020627985.1 Saprospiraceae bacterium | reverse complement strand
GGTGCGAAATTTATGGTAAATTAATTATCAAATTCTATTTCTAAACGAACAGGTTGATGATCAGAATATTTAAATCCTAAATCAATCCCTTCAACCGATTTAATTTTAATATTTGGTGACACTAAAAAGAAATCAATTAAATTAATAGAAGTTTCTCCCTTTTTATAAGGATTATTTAATGCTCTATTTGTTGCGAAATCTACATCATATGCCCATTGCCAATCTGCAAAATAATCCTTGGGTATCATTAAACCTTTTGGATCAATTAATTCTTTTCCACCAAATTGTTTACCTGTAATATTCGAAGGACGTTGATTCCAATCTCCGCCAATAACAACATAATTTCCTAATTGAAATTCAGCTCTAAATTTCCCTTTTAAATAATCCATTTGTTGTTTTTTTAATTTCCCACCTTTGTCGTACGCAGAATTATGAACATTTACCACGATTAATTCTTTTCCATTTTTTAATGGATGACGGTGGAAAGCTGCACAACGATCTAAATGAAAAATTTTATCGGGCCAAGGATAATCACCTGGTAATTGAAAACGTGTAGTTTTGCTGGGCGTGAATTTAGAAAAAGTACCAAGACCACTTTCCATTTTACCCATAACTTTCCAAGGTTCAAAAACAGGTAAAGGAACTCTAGGCGCTCGATAATTTACAGAATACGTGGAAGTATAATTGGGTAAAATTTCTTTATATTTTTCATACTGATTAATTTTATAACTTCTTTTAGAATTAAAATCTACTTCTTGTAATAAATAAAAATCAGATGGATTACTTTTAATAAAATTTAATGCACCATTAATATTTTTTAAAACATCTTCTTTCGGTGGAATCACCATTTTTCCTGATGAAGTTAAAAAACCACCAGCATCATAAAAGAAATCAGATTCTTCACCTAGACCTCCATAACCTACATTCCAAATAATAAAACTTAAAGTGCTATCTGTTATGGTTTGTAATTGATTCGCATTGTCAACTTTTAAAGCAATCACTTCTTTGGGTTGAAAATCGGTAAATGTTCCATGGATTAATGCTCCAATTACATAAAGGATTGGAATTAAAATAATCCAAAGAATAATTTTAATAATTCGTTTTATGATTTTCATTTCGTTTTATTTAATATTAAATTATTGTCCTATTAATTCAGCTCCTTCTACACCAACTAAAGATCCAATTGCTACACCCATTCCTCCCATCCGAACAGCTAAAGCAACATGATTCGAAATCTTTTTAATGATCGGTTTTTTACTTTGCCCCACACCTAAAATTCCACTCCACCACATATCAATTGCAAAGGATGTTTCAGGTAGTATAATTTCATGCATCATATGAATCAATCGCTTTTGAATAATATTTGTAGTACCAAATTGATCCGTTTCTTCTATTTTTGGAGAGAGATTTCTACCTCCTCCAAATAATATTCGATTACCTACATTCCTAAAGTAATAATATCCCTTATCATAATGAAATGTTCCTTTAATTTTTAGGTTTGGAATTTCCTTTGTAATTAAAACTTGATTTCTTACCGCTACAACATTTTCATTTTGAATTAAATCTCTAGCAAATCCATTGGTTGCAATTAATACTTTTTTTGAAATGATTTCTCTTCCATCTCCTAATTGAATTTCTATCTGATTCGCTATTTCATTAATCGATCTTACATTAGCACCGTTAAAAATTTCTATATTATTTTCTTGAGCTTTAGTTAAAAGAGTACTCATCATTTTACCGGTATGAATTGCTCCTTCTGCCGTATTTAAAATAATATGCGTTACTTGCTTAAAACCAAAAGATGAAATAGATGCATCTTTTTTTATGTAAGTATTTTCTCGACCGATTATTCCCTTTAAAATAGAATTATAATGTTCTATTTTTTCTTCACAAGCCTGATAAATATCTTCATCTTGATTACCAAACAATTCATAGCCTCCACTTTCTACGTATTGTAATGAAGGGCCAACAATTTTTTGTAATCGTTCTAATCCTTTCCATCTTTTTTCTACTAATGAGAAGACTTCATTTTCAGAGGAGTGATTTAAATCATCTAATAATTCTGTAATACTACCAAAGCAAGCAAAACCAGCATTTCTTGTACTAGCTCCTGTTGGAATCATCCCTTTTTCTAAAATAACAATTCTTGAAGTAGGATGGAGAGATCTAAGGTGTAATGCTGCATTAATCCCAACTATTCCACTACCAATAATGCAAAAATCAATATTTGAAAAAAATGAAGATTTTTCCCAATAACTCAAGCCTGCTTTTTGATGTTGCGCCATTTATATTACATCCTATTAACAAAGCTACAAGATACTATAATCATTGAAATCCCTTTAATTTTAGTATATTTATCATTCAAACTATTGAAATCCTTTTACGATGAAAAGTCTATCTCTTTCTTTTTTTATTTTCATATTCAGTTTTTCAATCTCTGCACAGGAATTTACTGAAAAATCTGGTCTGTTATCAATAGAAGAACTAGAATCTGCTCCAGATTACTATTTGCTGAATAAAGAAGATGTTACAAATACGAATGATAAAGGTGAAATTCGACTTTTTCAATACTTAAATCAAGCAGGCTCTGTATCACAAAATGAAGTTTGGGTTCATCCAAATAAGGTCGCTAAATTGTATGTTACTTTCCAACAAAAAAATGCTTTTGATTTTCCTAAAGAAGTGTATTCATTTCCAAACGTACAAACCTTAGTATTGGCAATGTGGAATTTTGACAACATTCCATTTTCTCTGGCGAATAGTTTACCTAAATTGCAATATTTGGATTTACAAGGAACACCCGTTCAGAAACTACCTGATAATTTTAGAGAGTTGCTATATTTAGAATATTTAAATATCTCAAGGACAAGAATCTCAGAAACAGAAAAATCTAATTTGAAAAAGAAATTACCGAAAGTAACTTTTTTCTAAAAATCTGATAATGAAGTGATTTAAAAACTAATGTTAAAATGATTTGTAAGTGCTTGTAAAACA
>JAHDFV010000402.1:2682-3003 GCA_020627985.1 Saprospiraceae bacterium | reverse complement strand
AACCAGGATATACGGTTGATTCATAAACTACATAATCTCCTTTAGACAGCACTTGGCCCACTGTTTTAGAAGCCCCTAAAACTGGAGATAAATTTGGCATATTATGGTCATCAATTGGAGTTGGTACAGCTACTATATAAAATGAAACATCCTTTAAATCATCTACATTAGCAGTGTACTCTATATCTGCTCCTTCAAAATCTTTAGCTTCCAATTCTCCACTTGGATCAACATTATTCTTCATCATATCAACCCTTTCTTGATTAATATCGAATCCTACGACTTTGATTTTTTTTGCAAATTCTAACGCTATTGGCAAAC
>JAHDFV010000402.1:0-2672 GCA_020627985.1 Saprospiraceae bacterium | reverse complement strand
CTATTACAGCCAATTTTGATTCCTTATTTAATAATTGCTCAATCATTCTAAGCTATTTTGTATACTTTATTATTTTCTAATTTATAATTTTCACCACTTTCTTTACAAGTAGCATTTCCTTCATTATCAAATTCTAAATGATGTCCATATTCACTCATCCAACCTATCTGTTTAGCTGGATTACCTACTAATAATGAATAATCAGGTGCATTTTTTGTTAATACAGCACCAGCCCCTATAAATGCAAATTCGCCACTATCATTACCACAGACCATAGTTGCATTTGCACCAATTGATGCACCTTTCCCTACATTTGTTTTTGCATACTTCCCCCTTCTTTTTACAGCACTTCTAGGGTTAGTAACATTTGTAAAAACACAAGAAGGACCTAAAAAAACATCATCATCACAAGTCACCCCTGTATAAATTGAGACATTATTCTGAATTTTAACATTATTTCCAAGAACTACTTCAGGTGAAACAACTACATTTTGTCCAATATTACACCCTTTTCCAATTATGCAATTTGGCATAATATGTGAGAAATGCCAAATTTTAGTTCCATCCCCTATCTGACATCCTTCATCTATTACTGCTGTATCGTGTGAAAAATAACTCATTTATTTTACAATATATTTTTCAAAATCTTTGTGTTCTGCCTTGTGTAATTCATAATAAGATAAGGATTTAAAATATTCATATGTGATTTTTAATCCTTCTGAACGGGATACTTTAGGCTCCCACTTTAATATTTGTTTTGCTTTAGAAATATCTGGTTGGCGCTGCATAGGGTCATTTTGCGGCAACTCTTTGTAAACTATTTTTTGTTCTGTTCCTGTTAACTTTATTATTTCTTCTGCAAATTCTCCAATTGAAATTTCATCCGGATTACCAATGTTCATTGGGAGAGCATAATTACTCATCAACAACTTATAAATCCCTTCAATTAAATCATCAACATAACAAAAAGAGCGAGTTTGATTACCATCACCAAAAACTGTAATATCCTCTCCTCTTAAAGCTTGGCCAATAAAAGCTGGCAAAACTCTTCCATCATTTAAACGCATTCTTGGACCATAGGTATTAAATATTCTTACAATTCTAGTTTCTAGATTATGATAAGTATGATAGGCCATAGTCATTGCTTCTTGAAAACGTTTAGCTTCATCATAAACACCTCTTGGTCCAATTGGGTTTACATTGCCAAAATATTCTTCTGTTTGAGGATGTATTAATGGATCTCCATAAACTTCTGATGTTGAAGCAATTAATAGCCTTGATTTTTTAACTTTGGCTAAGCCTAATAAATTATGAATTCCCAAAGAACCTACTTTCAAGGTTTGAATAGGAATTTTAAGATAGTCAATAGGACTCGCAGGTGAAGCAAAATGTAAAATATAATCTATATTTCCTTCTAAAAGGATATGTTTAGAAACATCATGATGAATGAATTCAAAGTTTTCTAAAGACCGTAAATGAGATATATTTTTTAAATCACCGGTTATAAGATTATCCATTCCAATTACGTAATAACCTTCATCAATGAATTTATCACATAAATGGGACCCTAAAAATCCAGCAGCACCGGTAATTAAAACTCTTTTCACTATATTATAATATCTTCTCTACCTATACTTGAATAATAGAAGCCTCTTTCTTTCATGTGAGGCAAACCATAAAGATTTCTTCCATCAAAAATTACAGGTGATTTTAATAATGATTTGATTTTCTCAAAATCTGGAGTTCTGAAAACTTGCCATTCAGTAGCTATTAACAATGCATCTGCATTTTCTAAAGCATCATATTGATTATCTGCAAAACCAATTTTACCTCCAATTCTTTCCTTCACATTCTCCATAGCTTCTGGATCAAAAGCTACAATTTCTGCACCATGCTTAGTTAGTTCATCTATGATGTAGAGTGCAGGAGCTTCTCTAATATCATCAGTATTAGGTTTAAAAGAAAGACCCCATAAAGCAATTTTTTTACCTAACAAACTGCCTCCAAAATAATTTAATATTTTGGGAACAATAATGGTTTTCTGATCTTGATTTACATTCATTACCGATTTCAAAATCTGAAAATCATAATCAACCTCAGCTGCTGACTTAGCTATAGCTTGTACATCTTTCGGAAAACAAGAACCTCCATATCCAATACCAGGGAATAGAAATCGTTTCCCAATTCTTTGATCTGAACCAACCCCTATTCTCACCATATCAACATCTGCCCCTACAAGCTCACATAGGTTAGCTATTTCATTCATAAAAGTAATTTTAGTAGCTAAAAAAGCATTTGCAGCATATTTGGTAAGTTCAGCGGATTTCTCATCCATATATATCACTGGATTTCCTTGCCTTACAAAAGGAGCGTATAATTCACCCATTAGAGCTCTTGCTTTATCAGAGTTAGTTCCAATTACTACTCTATCCGGTTTCATGAAATCTTCAATTGCAAACCCTTCTCTTAAAAATTCAGGATTTGAAACCACGTCAAAATCAACTTTAGTATTTGTAGCAATTGCATCCTTTACTTTTTGGGCTGTTCCAACAGGAACAGTACTTTTATCTACTATAACTTTATAATCTTTAATTATTTTTCCCAAATGATCTGCCACACCTAAAACATAGGATAAATCAGCAGAACCATCTTCACCTGGCGGGGTAGGAAGT
>JAHDFV010000044.1 GCA_020627985.1 Saprospiraceae bacterium | reverse complement strand
TTGCTATTTTTATGGCTTCGTTTAATGTGTATTCTGCTTTGTCATATTCTTTTATTTTAGTATAAGCATCTCCTAGGTTATTTGCCGCAATAATAATATTGTTATATGTAATATCGTAGTCGTTTATTTTTATTAAAATTTCGTATGATTCTTTATAGGCGTCCAAGGCATTTTGATATTCTTGTTTAATGTCATACGCATTTCCCAAGTCAGTAAGTGTAACAGCTTTGTTGTAATTATCCTTTTTTTTATTAAAAATTGAAATTGATTTTTTGTATGCTATAATATCATCGTTTAAAATTCTTTATTTTTTTTCTTGTAATGATTGTGTATTTTAATAAACCTGGAAAAGAAGGATGATTCTCATTTATTTTGGAAAGAGAAGCATCGTAAATTAAAAGAGCTTGATCGAAATCACCTAATTCTTTTAAAGATTCTCCAAGGAATTTATATGTATTTAAAATATTGGTAGTTGCTTGTTTATCCTTTAAATCAAAATGAGGAAGTCGAATAAAAAGAGAACGATTGAAATGTGTTTTGGATTGTTCATACATGTTTAATTGCCAATATGCAGAACCAAGATTATAGTTTGTTCTAGCGACTTCTAAATGATCTGTGCCAAAATATTTTTCTTTTAAATTTAATTCTTTTTTCCAGTATTGAATTGCGTTACTATACTCACTTTTTTTGTAAAATTCAATGCCAGCTTGGTATGATTGATCGATTAAAATAGAATCATTCTCTTGACAAAAGATAGAAGTAAAGAAGAATAAAAAGAAAAAAGTCATACAAGAAAATAAATTCCAATTCGAAGTGGAATTTAAATCTATTTGTATGACTTTACAAGAATAAGACATAGGAATTTATTTGACAAATGGAAAAGGGGATTTGCGCAAATATAATGCCTTATATGTATTTGATTTAATTTATGACTTTATAAATCTTTTCGTTATAATATTTTTTCCATCATTTAATACTAAAAAATAATATCCTTTTTCTAAATGTTCAATCGAAATAGCATGTTTTTGTACACCTAAAGGATATTTGTTATTATTAGAATAAACAACCTTACCTAAAGCATTATTAATTTGTATTTCAATAGATTGTGATTCTTTCTGATTAATAAAATCAATGAAAATAATTTTAGAAGTTGGATTAGGATATAGTTGTATGTCTGAAACACCTTGTTCAGTATTATCTATACTCAAACGAGTTGCTGCATTGGTGAAATTTAATGTTGGAGAAAAAGGACCATAGCTATTTTCACAAAATGACCGAACCTTGTATTCGTATGTGCTATTTGGACTTAAATTATTTAATACCCGATAATTCATACCTTCAAAATAAGTAACTGCTTTACTCCAATCTTCACCTGCCCCCACTTCTCTATACCAAATTTGATATTTATCTGCATTAGCATAATTCTCCCATTCTACACGCACTTTATTATTAGGTAATTGTGTGCTCACGATATTTAAAGGTGCAAGGCATTGTACAGTTCTAAATTTTTGAATAGTACTCATGTCTGACCAAGTTCCATCTTCACACTGTGAACGTATTCTTAGATCATAAACTTTATTTTGGGTCAGACCATTAATTATTTTATTTGGGCTATTTGCAATGGAATTCGTCCAGGAAGAAGTTAAAGCTCTTCTATATCTCACTTGGTATTTTTGAACATTATATACAGGAGCCCAACTCACACTTACACTATTAGGATTTGTTCCTAGATCTACTTGGATGTTACAAGGGAACGTACAATCTTTTCCACAATCAGGTAAAGCGCAAGCTGTAGAACATGAATTTTCAACAGAACAACAACCTGGACAAAGGGTCTCGTTTTCTAAGCTAGATTGAAAATTAATAAAATCGAAAGATCGATTCGATTTCGTTGGTTTTATAGTTATGGGTAATGGGATTGATGTATTAATAATAGAAGATTTTACAGTCACAGGATCAGCCATGTATTGTTTAGCAATAGCAGCCGCCGCTGAAATTTGAGGAGCAGCCATCGAAGTACCAGTCATAAATGTAAATCCATCAGAACAACCATCATTAATATCTAATGCTATTGGAATGGAACTTTCAATTCGACCATTTACAGATAAATCAACTGTGGTAGCTCCAAAAGAAGAATAAGAAGATAATTGAGTTTCTGCGGTGTCAGCTGCAACTGCAATTAAATTTGGGTTACTATGATTGGATGGGTAATGACCATATAAATCATTGTCTTTATTATCATTGCCAACAGATGCTACAACTACAATATTATTGATATCGTTTGCATTTTTAATGGTATTGTAAAATATAGTAGTGGAATCGCCTCGATATCCAAAGCTCATATTAATTACATCTGCACCATTTTCAACAGCATAACTTGTTGCACAAATAATATCATAAAGACTACCAAAACCTAAACTATCTACCGCTTTTACTGGCATTATTTTTACACCAGAACTCGGATTTGTATTGTATGCATCAAAATAGGATTTTACTATTCCTGCAACATGAGTTCCATGTCCATTATAACTATCATCATAGAAATTATTATTTCCATATGCCATATTATAACCATTACCTCCATCGGTTGGGCAAGCATTACAATTGCACCACAAATTGTCATTTAACAGATGATGGCAACGATCTAATCCAGAGTCAATAACAGCAACTGTTACAAAGCAAGTATCATCTACCATATCTCCTGGAGGTAAAAGATCTATTCCCCCATTATCATTTATAATATCAGGGTTTTTGGTATTGTAATTATAATCAACACTTTGGATACCTGGTTGATCCTTTGATCCTTTTTTTAATCCTTCTAGATCAAAAATAATTCTACCATCTGGGGTATAAATAGGATATTGTCCTGCAAACCATCTTTCAATGTCTCCACAAGGGCAAATACTTTCGGTTGTTACTCCATATATTGCTTTTAAACTATCTTTATAAGATTCAGAAACATTAGGTTCATATTGTACAATTAACTCACAAGCTCTTGCTTCCTGTAATACGCGTTCGAAACTAATATCATCTATTCCATAATATGCAGGAGTATTATTTGCTCCTACTTGAATAATTTCAATACTTACATCTTGAAAGTCAGTAGAAAACCACGGGACACAAACTTCCGACCATTGATTAGGTGCTGAAAGAATATTTGTACCAACTAAATTTCCATTAATAAAAACATTAAAAACAGGAAGAGAATTCCCACCATCTAAATTGGGGAATACGGCAAAGGAAAATATATATTCTTCATTTTGTAAGGCATTGATATTACCTTGGTTTTTCCATAGAATATTATCAGTTGTAGTACCTGTTACAATAAGATAATTGTTTAAAGTAGGGGAAAAAGTAGGATTTAATGGAGGATTCATACAATTAGCTACATCTGGGTTTTCTCCAATACATATGGTTCCAGGATCACAATTACAGGTTGGAATGAAATCAGAATCAAAAACAATATTACCATTTTCAAAATCACCATTCTCAATTAATTCATATCCTAATGGTTGGCAAGGGTCACAGGAACTACTAGGGTTTCCTTGTCCAAAAAGAAAGGTGTTTAGTAAGAGGAAAAATATACCGAAGAATAAAATTATAAAATGGCGCATGGTTTTTCTATTTAGTGAAAATATATCTTAAGTAGAAATGGCTTTTAAAAATAGAATTGTTTTTACTGATAATCAAGGATATAATTGATAATTTTAATATCAAAAAAACAATATTTAAAAAGGCCAACCTTCAAAACTTGGGTGTTTCAAAGATTGGCACTTTTCTAAGTAATTGTGTTAATTAGTTCTGCATTTTATTCTTTAATTACTTTTGCTGAAGTAACTTTACCATCTGGATAATGCATAGTAAGTATGTACATACCCGTAGGTAAATTCTCTACTTGAATTGTTTGGTTTCTTTGTCCTTTTTTAACGACCAATTGTTGAATCATTTGTCCATTTAAATCGCTTAGTACCATTGATACACTACCATTTTCCACCTGACTAAAGATTGCATTAATATTACTTTTTACTGGATTAGGAAATACTTGTAACGAGTTATCCTTGTTCCATTCATCTTCTAAGGTTGTTGTAGTACTGCCTTCAACTGGACTCATAGCCATTCTGTTTGCAGAACAATTAGTATTACAACTTGGGGCTTCTACAGAAATGACATTGCATATTTTCTTACTACACATTCCATTTGTAACAGTTAGGCATACTAAATACGTTCCATAAGATGAATACATATGAGATATTGAAGAGCCTGTAGCCATATTACCATCTCCAAAATCCCATTCATAAGTCGTTGAACCATTCACTCCTGTTGTTGTACTTGTAAAGGTAACTGCAGTTGAATTTAAACAACCTTCATGCTTGAATTTACCTACAGGAGGAATTGTACATGGCTCATCAACTATAATAGTTCTACAGAACATTTCTGAACAATTAGGTTTAGAATTTTTTGTGATTTCTAAACAAACTTCATGAGTTCCAGGAGGCAAAGTTGTAATTGGTGGCTGATTAGCTGTTGAATAAGTACTCCCATTAATAGTCCACTCTTTAGAGAATGCTGAGCCAGCACCACTTGTATTCTTTAATTTTACTGTTCCATTTGCAGAATATAAATAATTGAAAGAGGGGCCAGGTATATTATCATAGCATGGTTGACTAACTGTAATTTCCATACAACAAGTACTGCAGCAAATTGAATTGTCTGGCATAGTATTAATTGTTGTTAAACAAACAGTATACGTTGCATCTACATTAGGATAAGAATAAGTAGGATTTACAGCATTTGAAGTATTACCCGCATGGCCAAAATCCCAAATGTAAGATAGTGTTCCGTTACCCGTTGAATTGTTGGCAAATGTAACTGTTGTTTTATCTGCTTCATAACAGTAGTCACTATTTACTTCACAAGGATCAGAACCAGCATCACAAGGATCTACAGGTATTAAGTCAATTTGATTTGAAATAATATCTAAAGTTTCCCATGTTGGTAATTCACCAAAAATATAATCACCGTATTGAATAGATTGGTGACCATAAAAGTCTACAGGGTAATCTATTGGTCCACAAGGAGCTGGCAATATACCCCCTGAAGTCCAAATATTAAAGTAATCTCCCGCACCTGTTGTAGTATTTGAAGTAATGAAATATCCCCCAGCAGGATCTAAATCAAATTGATCTCTTAAAATACTAGGTATAGTTAAAGGATAAATAAATTCAGTACCTGGCATTGGATTTCCTGAGGTGAAATCTAATTCATGAATAAAAGTATTACCTGTTGAACCATCTCTTGCTAAAACAGCAAGTGTTCCATCCTGGCTTACAATAATATCTTCTCCCCATTCTTCAGCTTGTACCCCATTAGTAGGAACATATTGGTTTTGCCAAAATGGAGCTCCATTAATGGCATCTACACTTAAGGTGTATACATTAGAACTATTATTTTGATTGGCTACTCCAGTAACAAAAACATAATTCTCTGTATTTGTAATGGCTTGACCTCTGTCTCCATTTCCTCCTGGAACAGGATAAGTATTAGACCAATTTCCAAAACCATTAAAAGCATTTGCAGCCATAATCCAAGTACTAGTTAGTCCAAAGCTATTTATTTCATGACCTGTAATTAAAATTTGACTATTAATTTGATCGAATGTAATATCTTCTGCAAAATCCATTGGGCCATTAGGGCTAGAGTAAGAATATGGTCCCCAAACCGTATTACCGCAAGCATCTAAAGCAGCAGCGAAAGGTATACCATTATCGGCATTTCCAGTTACGAATACTAAATGACCATTAGGGTTAGTTGGATCAAAGTTTCCAGAACCAATAGTAATGGCTTTCGCATCTCCATATATACTAATTGGAAATTCTTTGTACCAAATTGGGGTACCTGCGGCATCTAAATGAGCAACAAAAACATTTTTACTTGAAGCTGAACCAGGAATTTGAGCATTTCCAGTTACATAATAGCTTCCATTTCCCGTAGTACTTTGACATCCTGATTGGCTATAAACCATGTCAATTACTTGTAATTGTTGTTGCATCGGATGATAATATTCAACTCCTCCAATCATAGTAGAACCAGAGAACCTTGTAAATTGAAAGACATTATTTGCATTACCAACGGTTGCAAATTCTCCTAAGGATGCATTTGTAGCACCTGCTGCATGGTAATCAGGCGTACTTTGATCTATAGAAATTTGTTGGGCATAAGAAGAAAATGATATCCCCATACAGATCAGTGTAAAAAGAATGGAATAGAATAAATTTTTCATAATGATTAAAATTTTGGTATTTTAAAAATGGTTACAAGTGGTGTTTTGAGGCAATTATTTAATGGGGATACACCTAATAGTTCCATTTACTTTTGATTTGTTACCCATTGAATTAATTTATTTTTCAAAGAATTAAATTATGATATATTTGTAGAAGCAATTTTTTGAAAAATCGAGAATTAATTTGACTCATTACTAGGCAATTATAGATGAATGCAAAAGAGAGAAAATTCATATTATACACAAGGAATCTTATCTGGTGACAATAAAGTATTGGTAGAGATGTATCAAGAATTTCTTCCTTTGGTTAAAAGATTTGTAATGAGAGAAAAAGGATCCGAAGCAGATGCTGAAGATGTTTTTAATCAGGTTTTAATGCAACTCTTTGCTAGAATGAAAGTGAAACAATTCGAGATTAATTCTACATTTGAAGGTTATTTATTTACAGCCTGTAAAAATATTTGGAGAAGAGAATTAAATAAAAAATCTAAAGCTAGGGTAACAAATGATGAATATGCAGAACATATAAGTGAAGCATCTGATTTTTCTAGGGCAATCTTAGAACAGGAAATGTGGGAATTATATGAAGATCATTTTGCAGGACTGTCTGAAAATTGTAAAGAAGTTCTCTCGTTGCATCTTAAAAAAGTTTCTGGCAAAGAAATCATGGAAAAATTAAATTATGCTTCCGAAGTAACCGTTAGACAACGAATTTTTAAATGCAAATCTAGTCTGATTAAAAAAATAAAATCCGACATAAGGTATAGAAACTAAGGATCATGGATTTCGATGAAAAAACATATCAACTCATAGAAAAATATTTAGCTGGAAAAATGCACGGTCCAGAATTAATAGATTTCGAAAAGAAAATTGAATCGCTTCCTCAATTAAAAGATGAAATAGCAATTAACAAAGAATTGTTGGCTCACTTTGATGAAGGGCATGTTGTTACAAAATCCGATATTGAATTAGTACAATTTTTAGGTGGGCAAGAAGCAGAAGCATTTAAAGCCAAACTAAATGTAGCACAAAAGAAAGTAAATTCTTCAGTGAAAACTGAAACAACGAAAGTTAGGAAATTAGGAATGAAACCTTTAGCGATTGCTGCAAGTCTACTATTGTTAGTTGGTGTATTCTTTTTTATTAATTCTAATGGAAATACACCAGAAAATATTTTTGCCTCGTATGATAAACCTGTTGAAATTAATTTAATTCAAAAAGGATTAGATGGAATGGGCTTATCGAATATTCAAAATTTGTTTAACAACCAAAAATATTCAGAGACTCAAAATTTATTGACTCCTATTTTAGATACATTGTCTAAAGAAAATCCATTTTGGTTTGATCTTTCATTAACGCAAGGATTATCTTTTTTAGCCTTAGATGAAAATGAAAAAGCTAAAAATATTTTTAAGGATTTAAAGAATAGTGAATTCGTTGATTCACCCAAAGCAAATTGGTATTATATATTGACTCTTCTTAAGCAAGGAGAAAAAGAAACAACTGTACAAGAAATTAATTCTTACCTGAATTCTGGTAAGAAATATAAGAAAAAAGAACTTCAATCCATTTTATCTGAATTGGAATAAATCTAATTACCTAATTCCTTAATGGCTAACCAAGCCATTAAACCAATACTTAATTCAAGGCAATCTTCATCAATATCAAATGTGTTGGTGTGTACAGGTGAGGTAATACCTTTAGAAACATTACCTGTCCCCAATCTATAAAAACAAGCAGGCATTACTTGCGAATAATAAGCAAAATCTTCAGCGGTTAATCGTAATGGTAAATCAACCACGTTTTCTTCACCTAAAAAATCAATCGCCCACTGTTTGGTATTAATGGCTAGTTCAGGATTGTTATATAATGCGGGATATCCTCGTACAACAGTAAATTCACATTTTGCACCCATTCCATCAGCAATAGATTCTGCCATTTTTTTCATTTTTTGGTGTGCATCGTTTCTCCAGGTTTCATCAAAGGTCCTAAATGTTCCCATTAATTTTACTTCATTCGGAATGATATTGGTTGAACCACCTGTTGAATTAATCTTACCTAATGTAAGCACAGAAGGCATTGCAGGATTAGCATTTCTACTAACAATTTGCTGCAATGCAGTTATAATATGAGCTGTAATAACAATAGGATCAATACAATCTTGTGGTAAAGCACCATGTCCTCCTCTTCCAGTTACAGTAACATAGATTTCATCAGCAGAAGCCATGTAGATACCTGGTTTTAAACCAATTTTTCCAGAAGCTAAAGGAGGATGAACATGTTGACCAATAATCGAAGTAGGTTTTGGATTTTCTAAAGCACCTTCTTTAATCATGATAGATGCTCCTCCAGGTAATCTTTCTTCTGCGGGTTGAAAAAGTAGTTTGATACTCCCTTCAAATTCATTTTTACATTGATTTAGAATTTTAGCAGCACCCAATAATGAAGCAGTATGAGCATCATGTCCACAAGCGTGCATGATTCCTTCTTTTTTAGATTTATATGCAACATCATTTGCTTCTAAAATAGGAAGGGCATCAATGTCAGCTCTCAATGCAATAATTTTTTTATCAGGATTTTTCCCTTTAATCATTCCTAGCACACCATTATCAGCAATACCATGATCATGCTCAATGCCATATTCAGATAGTTTTTTGGAAATGAATAATCCTGTTTCTTTTTCTTCATAAGATAATTCAGGGTTCATATGAATATGCCTTCTTATTTCTATGGTTTCCTGATGAAATTCTTGGGCAAGTTTTTTTATTTTATTCTTTAGCATGATCTTCTATTTATAGATCAAAGGTAAGACATTTGATTTACCTTCCAATACAACGAATATTCCATTTGTCGAATTTTATTCGAGAAAAGAAGCAAAACATTGTTTTTGTAGATAATAATGTTTAGTTTTTAATTTTATTATCGAATTTTATCTTTGAAGTAGAATTATATTATTCATTCTAAGATAAATATTTCTAATATAGAAATCATAGATGAACAATCGGTATTGTAAAAATTGTCACCACCCTATAGAAGATGCAATTTCTTTTTGTGGGAATTGTGGCCAGAAAAAACTAAAAAAGAAGTTTACTATTTTAGATGTTCTAAAGGATTTTTTTGGAGGTCTATTTAATTTAGATTCTAAGTTATGGCGTACTCCAGTTGCTTTGATGAATCCAGGTTTTTTAACGGAAGAATTTTTTAAAGGTCGTCGTCAAAGGTATACTCCACCAGGTAGATTGTTGCTGTTTCCTATTGTGTTGTTTTTTGCTTTAGTTAGTTTTAGTTCTCAAGATAATATTTTTGAATTTAGTCCAGGAGAAGAATTTGAATATGGAAAAGTAGAAGAGATTAAATTTTATAATTATTTTTTGGATCAAAAGGATACATTAAATAAAAAATTAAATCCATTTTTTGATGATTTAATTGTAAAGAATGTTTTAGATACTATAGCTGTTAATTTAAATGGTGAAAATTCAAATGATTCCATTCAAATTAATTCAGTTAAAATAAAATCAACCGATTTAATTACTTTAAATGCAGATCAAATTATTGCTAAATATAAAGTAGAAGGTTTTTATAAACAATTAGCGCTACGGCAAGGAATAAAAATTAAAGACTCTCCTGATCTTTTAGGGGAATTTGTGGTTAAAAATTTGTCTTGGAGTATATTACTTTCAATTCCAATTATAGCTGTAATTTTGTTTTTTTTATATTATAGAAGAGGAACGTATTATACAGAACATGTTATTTTTTTAGTCCATGCAATTGCCTTTGTTTTTATTTTAGCTATTCCATTTCTCCTATTGGATTTAATCTTTAAATGGAGTTTGCCAACTTTTATTGTTTTTCCTATTTGGATGCTCTATTTATTTGTAGCAATGAAGAGGTATTATAAACAGGGCTATGTAAAGACTTTTGTGAAATATAATATTTTTCTTTTTTCTTATTCAATGATTGCTGTTGTTATTCTTTTATTATCTGTAATAATAAGTGCGATTCTGTTTTAATTTCTTCCTAAATGTTGGATGCCATTCCAGATGATATGCAAATCCTCATTCGTGTTGTAATCTTTAGCGTAAAAGAAATTAAGTCTTTCAATAGTATTTGGATCATTGATGTCTATTTTGAAAGCATCAATAGGTGTAAGGACGGATGGTTTAATCTGAGGCAATGTCCACAGTTTTTCTTTGGAAGTATGGTAGCCTACCCAATGTTTTTTCCCAAGAAGGACAAGGAAAATATTTTTAATAAATCCAATTTTGTTTTTAATAAATAAAAAGAGAATAATAAAAGTTAGAATAAAGAATAACGAAACTAAAATATCTTGAATTCGTTTATTCCTTTTATTGATTCTTTTAGCAATTTTATATTCTATATCTATAGTGTATAATTGCCCAGATTGATTTTTAGAATGACTTCCAATAATACTTAAGCTTTTCTCTGGCAGTATTTTGTATTGTACATCTGAGCCTAAGTTTGTCATAGATGTCATAATTTTTTCAGCACTAATATCTTTAGAGCAAAAAATAATTTCATTTATTTTATAAATTCGAACAATTTCATTTAATTGATCAAATGACCCAAGTGAATTTTGTGGATTTTCTTTTTGTTCTAAATGGATCGTTCCAATTATATTTTTGTTGACTCTAGCGTTTTGTAATAATTCTAATGTTCTTTTGATTTCATCTTTATTGCCAACGATGGCTAAATTACTTGGTGTAGATTTTCCAATATTGAAATTTTTATGTCGAATGAAATGCAATAAAATACGACTTGATATAATGGCAATAAAAGACCAGAATGCACCTAAGATTATTAGCATTCTAGATGACCGAAATTCTAAATCTAAAAATCCATAAATTGCTGCTAATAAAATCGTCCCAATAAATAGACCTCTTACGGGTCTTCTTAGATTTTTTAAGTCATCATATCCTCCACTTAAGAAAATGGAGAATATCCAAATAAAAGTATAAAGAGGAATATTAAACCAAACAAAAGAAGCATCGTAATAATTAGGGTCTTTAAAATAATAATTCGCCCAAAAATCTTTTAAAAAGAATAAACCACCCGCTATTAATAAACTATCAGAAATAGGGATAATTGTTTTTTGAATAAAATTTGAAGTTAATGTCATAAAGGCTCTTAGATAAATAGCCATTTGTAACATTAGAATAAATAAAGCTCCTTTTGTTCCCGTGAAATGTTTTTTAGCAAAAATAATCATAGCATTATAAAATACTTTGACATAATTTAAGCTACCTTTTTTAGTGCTTTCCCCTTTGTAATGAATAATGGTCGTGTCCGAAAAATAATAATTTTTATATCCAGCTTTTTTAATTCGAAAAGAAAGATCAATATCTTCTCCATACATAAAAAAGGTCTCGTCTAATAAACCAATTTCATCTAACACATTTTTTCGAAGCATCATAAAAGCCCCAGATAAAACATCAACTTCGTGGTTTTTATCTTTATCTAAATACCCTAAGTGATATCTATTGAATAAAGTAGAAGTTGGGAATAATTTAGATAGTCCAAATGTTTTACAAAACGCAACAAAAGGTGATGGGAACCCTCTTTTAGATTCAGGTAAGAATTTTCCCGACCCATCAATCATTTTTACACCTAAGCCTCCTGAATGAGGGTGCTCATCCATGAATTGAACACATTTTATAAATGTGTCCTCATTAACAACAGTATCTGGATTAAGTAATAAAATATATTCTCCTTTAGAAATTTTAATGGCTTGATTATTAGCAATAGAAAATCCAGGATTATGTTGATTGGCTATCACATGAACTTCAGGAAAACGATCCCTTACCATCGCTACAGAATCGTCAATAGAATTATTATCTACAACAAATATTTCTGTGGGTAAAAAAGAAGCTGCCTTTTGTACGGATAATAATGTTTGTTCTAAAAAATATTTAACATTATAGTTAACAATGACGACAGATAACTTCATTAATAGGAATAGATTATTTTACCACAGAATAAGTGATAATAAATTTCAATCCAAAATGAGAATAATTACCATTTAAATCTTCTGAGCCACCTTCTCCATTTAGTAATTCGTCAAATGGTTTGGCATCGATATCTTTAAATATAAAACTATAAAAAGGTTTGATCATTAATTTAGTGCCATGATCATCCATGTCTCCAAAATAGAAAGTAGCGTCTAGAGTCATTCCATAGCGCCTTTCTACAACAGGACTAACAAATGAAGAACGGCTAATACTTTTCTTTTCAGCTTCTCTAGTACTTAAGCGAATTGCATGTCGATCTCCATAGACATTTACACCCATTCCAAATCTACTTGTTGTAGGCACAAAAAGACCTAGCCCAATAAATGCAGTATTAATTCTTAATCTGGCATCTCTTCGATATAAAATCTCATTTTCTGAAAATTCAGTTTTCTTTCGTTGTTGTCTTTGAGAGAATCCAGCTTCTACATTAAATATGCTAATGTGCGTACCAATACTAAAGGCAAATCCGTTAGGAATGTGAACTTCGTTGAATTCTTTCTCTTGGGTTTTATTGTCATTGTATGTGTTCAATATAGAATTGAATTGACTAAACTGTCCCCAGCCTATACTATAACCTGTTCCGATATAATATTCTTTTTGATCCATAGGGTCTTGCCCTTGTAATGAATAGGAAAAAACAGAGAATATTAAAAAGAAATAGAAAGTAAGATATTTCATATAGATTAGCCTTAGTTATTTTATTCAGAAATGTTATAAGGAGTTCTTGCTACAATAGAACGACCTAAAGTTAATTCATCAGCATATTGCAATTCTCCACCAAAGGCAACTCCTCTTGCAATAGTACTAATATTAATATTTTTATCTTTTAGTTGCTTAGAAATATAAAAAGTAGTAGTCTCTCCTTCAATAGTAGGACTAATAGCCATTACAATTTCTTTCACCTGTTTTTGATCTATTCGACGAATTAATGAATCAATATTTAATTGATCCGGTCCAATGCCGTCAATAGGTTTTATGACACCACCTAATACATGATATACACCCCGGTATTGACCTGTGTTTTCAATAGCCATTACATCTCGAATGGATTCTACAACACAGACCATTTCCTGCTTGCGATGCCTATCTTCACAAATCGTACAAAGTTCTTGATCAGAAAGATTATGACAGGTGTTACATTCTCGAATGTTCTCTTTTAAGGTAAGAAGAGCCTGTGCAAAATTCTTTACATCAATATTTTCTTTGTTGACCAAATGTAATACCAAACGTAATGCTGATTTTTTACCAATACCTGGTAAACTTGCAAATGCTTCAACAGCTTGTTCTAATAATTTAGATGAAAAGTTCATACGACTACAAAATTACAAATATTTCTTTATCAATGATGATACAATCAGATATACTCCACTTTCTAATCTTATAAAATGCATTAGACTTGAATATTAATTTCTTTTCCATTGTTATTAAGTGATATTTAAGTTATTTTTGAGCCTGTTTTACTTAAACGCATACTTTTGAATGGCAACAATACTTACACTTCCTAAATTTTCTGATGAACAAGATCCAGCTGTTGTCCTGAATTGGTTGAAAAATGAAGGAGATAAAGTATTGAAAGGAGAAGTAATTTTAGAGATTGAAACAGAGAAATCTGTCATGGAATTAGAAGCGGAGTCAGATGGGATACTTTTATATATCAAAATACCCAAAGGAAAAGTAAAAGTAAACGATATTTTAGGCGTTATAGGTGAGCAACATGAAAATGCAGTTGAATTGCTTAAGCAAGAAGAAGCTGAAAAGACAATTTCAATAGATAAAGCAAAAGGAGTAGATGTAATTCGATTGCCACAATTAAGTGATGCAATGGAAGAAGCGGTTATCTTAGATTGGAAATTTGAAGTTGGAGATGTGTTAAAGAAAGGAGATATAATTGCTGAAGTTGAAACAGACAAAGCAGTAATAGAAATTGATTCTTTTCGAGAAGGAACGATTTTATATAGATTGCCTAAAACTCAATATAAGATTAAAGTAGGTACCATTATTATGATTGTTGGAGATAAAGGAGCTCCATTTAAAGACTTATTAATATAATTAAATAGAACCAAACCATAAAAATCATGGCTGAAGTAATTAGAATGCCTAGGATGAGTGATACAATGGAAGAAGGAAACATTGTGGCTTGGCATAAGAAAGTTGGAGATGAAATAGAAAGTGGTGATTTGTTAGCTGAAATAGAAACAGATAAAGCAACAATGGATTTTGAATCTCCAGCAGATGGTGTCTTACTTCACATTGCAGTTGCAGAAGGAGCAATTCCAATAGGAGGAATCTTAGCAGTTATTGGAGAATCAGGAGAAGACTTTCAATCATTATTAAGTGATAATGGTCCTGTAGAAAATGTTCAACCAGAAGAAACCGTCTCTAATGTTCCTGAAGAAAAAATAGAAGTTTCTGCTGCTGCAACTCCAAGTATACTTAAGGTAGAAAAATCAGATGGTAAAATAAAAGCTTCTCCTCTTGCCAAAAAAATGGCGAAGGATTCTAACTTGAATCTAAGTGGCATTAAAGGTACAGGAGATAATGGTAGAATTGTAAAGAAAGATATTGAAGCGGCATTAGGTAATGGGAATATTATTGCTAAAGCACCAGTAAAAGAAACACCGAAAGTACAATTAAATGTTGCCAAATCATCTACACCTCAAAATGATGGAGCATCATTTGAAGATGTACCCGTTTCTCAAATGAGGAAAGTCATTGCTAGAAGACTAGGTGAAAGTAAATTTTCAGCACCACATTTCTATTTAACAGTAGAAATAGATATGGGTAATGCCATGTCTTCTAGAAAGAAAATGAATGAAATTGCTCCTACAAAAATTTCATATAATGATTTGGTAGTAAAAGCAGCAGCTGTAGCTTTAAAACAACACCCAATAATTAATTCTTCTTGGTTAGGAGATGTGATCAGAATAAATCATGAAGTAAATATTGGTGTAGCAGTAGCTGTGGATGAAGGACTATTGGTTCCTGTAATTAGAAATGCAGACATGAAATCTTTATCAGCTATTAATATGGAAGTAAGAGAAAAAGCTGGAAGAGCCAAAGATCGAAAACTTCAACCACAAGAAATGCAAGGAAATACATTTACGATTTCAAATCTAGGTATGTTTTCTATAGAAGAATTTACAGCGATAATTAATCCGCCTGATGCCTGCATATTAGCAGTGGGCTCTATCATACAAAAGCCAGTTGTTAAAGACGGTGAAATTGTGGTCGGTAACATGATGAAAGTAACCTTATCTTGTGATCATAGGGTAGTTGATGGCGTGTCTGGAGCGAAATTTTTAGAAACATTTAGAAATGTATTAGAAGCACCCATTCGAATGTTAGTTTAGATGCTAATAAATATTAATATTAGCTTTGCAACCCATTAACAACTATTGTCCGTAAATAACGTCTACATTGTAAGAGGAATATTTAAAAAATGATGAAATACAAAATACTTTTTATTGTAAGCCTTATGGCTTTATTCTTTTCAGGTTGTGTTACAGATACTCCAACAGTGGATACTCCGCCTATAACTCCTGTTGTAGAAATTGATTCTACTGAAATAAAAAGAATAGCGGCTGAAAAAGCAGCAGCAGAAGCAGCTTTAATTGCTGCTGCTGAAGAAGAGGCAAAGAAAGAAGAAGCAAGATTAGCTAAAATAAAGAGAGATAGTATTCGTAAGGTTAAAAAGCAATTAGCTGCTAAAAAGAAAAAAGAAGCTGAAAGAAAAGCTGCTGCTAAAGCAAAAGCAGAAGCTCAAAAAGCTGCAACAGCAGTAGCAACTTCTCAACCTACTGCTAAACCCAAACCTGCACCTAAACCTAAAGGAGGTCCAAAGATTGCTTTTGAGAAAAAGGTTCATGAATTTGGTACAATTAAAGAAGGCGATGTGATAAAGCATCAATTTTTCTTTAAAAATACAGGCAACGAAGATTTATTAATTATGGATGCAACGGCAACCTGTGGTTGTACTGCTCCAGGTTTTTCATTTTTTCCACTAAAACCAGGAGATGAAAGTGCCATAACGGTAACATATAACAGTGCCCACAAAGCGGGACCACAAAGACCTGAAATTACGGTTATCACAAATGCATATCCTAAAAAGCATATTTTAAGATTAGAAGGAATTGTAGAATAGATTTTGTTAAAAATTGAGGATCTAACTCAAATCTTACATACATTGAAGATGTAATTCTTCTAAAAAAGGTAAAATGATAAATAATTGTTTTACCTTTTTTATTGTGGAATGATTTATGAAGTAATATAAATTGATTTCATAAAGACCTATTGTCCTTGAAAATTCTAATTTTGAGGACTAGTTGAATCATTATGTTAGTACAGAAAATCCAAGAGTTAAAAGAGGCGGAACAGTCGTTGAGCCAAAGAAGGTTTACTGATTCATTAGAGTCAGCAAATTCTGCATTGGAAGTCATGGATAAAAATGGAGACCTAGAATCCAAAGCCCAGGTGCTTCAATTTATTGCTAAAATAAATAACATAAAAGGAAGATATAATAACAATGAAAACCTTTTTGAAGAGTCCATTCAACATTTAAATGCGGCATTGACATTAATTACAGAAGAGCATTTTTCTTATTGGGATATCCTCTTAGATAGAGGTAAAACTTTTTTGCTTAAATCTAATTTTGATAAAGCAATTGAAGTTTTTAATGTATGTCAAAACCCAGAATTTTCTCTTGAAAAATATCCAATTCGACAAGTTAATTTTTTAATATCTATTAGTGAATTTCATTATTTGCAAAATGAATATGATGATGCAGTAGATTATGCACATCAAGCAGCAACATTAGTTGAGAAAGAAGATCTAGGCGAAAAATTATTACTAGAGTCCTATAGCCAATTAGTACGAGTATATCTCAGGAGACATGAATATGGGAAAATCCTAGAATACGGTGAAAAAACACTAGAACTTAGCCAAAAATTTAAGGATCAAGAAAAAGAGTTTATTGGTTTAAATGCTATTGCCGTTTATCATGGTACGAAGTACGATTTTAAAATGGCGATGCTGAATTTTAGAAATGCATTAGATAAAAGTCAAGAAATAAATTATAGATATGGAACAGCTTATAGTTTTATCAATATAGGCACGATTTACGCCAATCTATTTAATTACAATGAAGCTCTAGAACGATACATGATTGTTCTAGATGAATATGAAGACGTATTAGATGAAAGTACGGGTTTAATCATCATGAATAATGTAGGGAATATTTATTTTACCGTAGGTAGATTAGACGATGCATTGGATTATTTTGAAAGAGCCTTAGCCATGGCAGAGTCCATGAAATATACTGAAATGTTAGCCCACATTATGGCGCAAATTAGTAGAACATTAGTGGCACAGAAAAGATATGAAGAAGCCCTAGATTATGCCTTTAAATCTGAAGCATTAATAAAGAATTCTGACAATATTGAAGGCAAACAAATCAATTACATCACCTTAGGAAATATCTATTATAAGTTAGGTGATTTAGATTTGGCAATGAAATATGTGGGAAAAGGAATTGTTAGTTCTAAACACATGAAAGACTCCGTAAGTGAAATTAGAGGCTATCGTTTAATGTCCAATATCTTTCAGAAAAAAGGAAATTATAAGAAGGCACTAGATTATCAATTGATCTATTCTCAAGCACAAGAAAGCTATGCGATGGATCAAAGAAATCGGCAAATAATGGATATCGAAATTAGATACGATATTCAGAAAAAGGAGCAAGAAATTGAAATGATGACGAAGTTTCAAAACATGCTGATACAACAAAGAAATACCATTGCTGATCAAAATGCTGAATTGATGGAAGCCAATCAAGAACTAAAGCAATTTGCATACGTGGTCTCACATGATTTGAAGGAGCCTTTAAGAATGATCGGTAGTTATTCACAATTGATTGAAAGAAAATATGCGGATAAATTAGATCAATCATCTAGTGAGTTTTTTAAGTATGTGAATGAGGGAGTAGATAGAATGACGAAATTACTCAATGACCTTTTAAAATATGCAACGGTAGGAAGAGTGGAAGAAATGGAAACGGAAGAAGTAGATTTAAATGAAGTGCTAGATATTACTTTATTCAATTTAGGTCTACGAATTGAAGAATCTCAAGCAGAAATTATCCGAAACCCATTACCAACAATAATATCCAGTAGATCTTTGGTTTCTCAATTGTTTCAAAATTTAATTGGTAATGCCCTGAAATTCAATAAACCAAATATTCCTCCAATCATTACAATTGAACACAAAGAAGAAAATAAGATTCATTATATCAGTTTTAAAGACAATGGAATAGGTATTCCCTTAGATGCACAAAAGCGTATTTTTATTATTTTTCAAAGACTACATAAAAGATCGGCTTACCAAGGTACCGGATTAGGTTTGTCCATTTGTATGAAGATTGTTAAAAAATTAAAAGGGTCTATTTCTGTAGAATCTGAAGAAGGAGAAGGATCTAT
>JAHDFV010000401.1 GCA_020627985.1 Saprospiraceae bacterium | reverse complement strand
AATACATTTTCTTGTATAACTTATATAATAGGGTCTATTTCGTAAAGTCCTATTTAACATAATATTAATTATAGGGTCATTGTAGTGAAAATTGGGTATAGAGCCAATAACAAAAAAATTGACAATAAGCCAAGTCTTTAAACTCACAACAATTTTAAAAACTCTATATCCTAAAGTCTTATTATTTTTTCTGAATATATTTTTCCTTCACTCTCTATTTTTATTAGATATGTTCCTTCAACTAAATGTTCAGTCCGAATGCTTGATTCCATAGCCTCGGATACTGCCGTAGAAATAATTTGTTCGCCTAGTATGTTGTATACACTAATCTGAGCATTCAATCTTTTTCCGAATGCTACATTAATATAGTCATCTACTGGATTTGGATAAATAGTTACATCTGATAAAAAATCATCTTTTGTATTATCCGGTATACTGCCATAGAGTAAGACTTCATTAGTTACAATCGGTTCATTAAAATCAAAATAGATTTCGCTAAATGTTGAAATAAAATTTCCACTAACTAGCTCTTCAGGTTTTCTTAATTCAAAAGATATAAACCCATGGGAACCTGGTTCGTCTAAATCTTCATATGGTAAATTTATATCGTTAAAAACAACCCTAAGCTCGCCATCTTCATCAATGGTATACTGATATGGATGACTAAAACTCGCAACCTTGAGAGAATTCCAATCTAATTGATGATCAATCGGAGATTTCATTTCTACGGTAAAGGCTGTATCTGAGCCAGTATTTTGAAACCTAATAATATATTCAATGGTGGGAATTGTGGGGTCAATAATACCTTCCGCTAACCATTTATCATCCACAATTGCATGCATATCATTAGGGTCAAACGAACCAACATTATTAAAACAAACATCACTTGTTGCTTGATTAGTATCATCACATAAATTCATATGATCTATATTAGATGATAAGCAATGTTCCCAACCTAAATTAGCATTACAAGACAAGTTATAATCTATTCGAAGCCTAAAACAATCGAATGGCTCAATTATCCCTATTTCCATTACAAGTTCTTGATCTACAAGACTTAATGGTGCTGGTGAGGATTCGATAAAATCCATATATTGATCTAACTCAATGACTACGGCCGAACTAGCTTCTGTGGGAATTGTACCATGATTACAAATATTCATAGTCATGTAATTATCAAAGCATCGTCTAGTCCCTAAACTAGTATACTGTATATCTAAATCCACACAGTTTTTCAAAGCTTGAATGCCTATATTGAGATCCTCTGTACTAAAAGCACTAACCGAATAACTATCTTCACAGGCGCTCCAAAGTAAATCATCTATTTCGTGAGAAACTTCATAATCTGAGGGTTCCATGTTTAATTCGAAAGGACTCTCCCCTGCTAGAATATGCACTGTTTCACCAGCTTCATTAGTAAATGACAAAGACTGATTTCTTAGCCCTTCTTCATTCTCAAATGCACAATTTCCATCGGCATCATTATAGATTCTTCCAGCGATTTGTTGATTAAAATTAAGTGGTTCAGTAGATCGATATAAATTATCACCAACAAGACCTAGATAGAGGTATAGATCATCTGAAATATTAAAGCTTGAGTAAAAAGCATTTGCTGGCAATGCTAAGTCAAGGCTTAGCCAGGATTTAGCTTTATCAGTGGAAACTTGTAATGTATTATCACCTAATATATAATAACCTGATGACTTCAGTAAAACATCATTCCAAAGTCCGTTTTCCAAGGCTAAATCGCTTTTTTGTTCAAAAGATTGACCTAAATTATCTGAGGTCCAAAATTCAAGACCACTAAAGCTCCAAATTTTACATAACACTACCCCATCAGGATCAATATCAATAGATTTATTACCCTCCGCAAACGTCAAATCATTAACAATCGTTGTGTTACTGGTTGCAGGACTGTAAATTTTTAACTGATTATCTTCGATATAATAATAGTTGCCATTGGGATGTAAGCTTCCCCAATTGGCGCTTGCATTGTTAGTGACTTCATGATTTATCCCATTACTGGTATGGTATATTTCCGCATAATTATTGTTAAACATGACTATTTCATCATTATATCCGACTGCGCTTCCTTGAGCGATTACTCCTACTATTTTCTCCCATATTTGGGCGTCAGAAGATTGATAAAGTCCACTATAATCAGCACTATAATATTGACCATTAATTAAGTAAGGATCCACATTATCCATTTCATCTTTTGACATAAGTTGCCATGTTGCCCCATTATCGGTAGATAAAAAACCTTCATCACTAGCCATATCCAACAGGATTTGATCTTCCTGTAATTTGATGTTGCGTACGGTTGGTTCGTTAAATTCAGTTGGAATCGTGTTAATTAAATCACCTGCTGAGTTATATTGGTTGATGGCAATTGTGCCTGAGCCTGAGCTTCCTGAAAGAAAAAAACTATTAGCATTTGCACCAATGATTCCTTGCTGATAATATACTGCTTTTTCTCCAATAGGTTTTATTTCATTCCAAGAGTTACCGCCATCCTCAGAGACAAAGTAATCTCTAGATTTGTACATTATGATCCGATCTAAATCATCTATTATATACTGATAAAACCCGCTATTCATCGGGGATCCATTATATTTAACAACTTCATAATCCTTGGTAGCAAATACAAATCTTTCAAGTCCATATCCATCAAAATAAAGATTCAATTGGCTATCTAGACTAGGGTCACTGAAATTGCCAACCTGAGGAAATTGGGCGTGTATTAATTCACCGTCTTGATAGTAATGTACAAATGATGCTGATTCTTTCGAATCCCCAGCAATCACTGCATACCGATTTTCATTAACCAGTAAATGTTCGATGTTGAATTCAACATTTTCATCATTATTATAACTCTCTTGAATTAATCGTAAATCAGCTATTTCCACGAAATCATAACCAGTGGCTGCATACATAAGATATTGTTCATCTTTTATGTATGCTTTAGATCCGTCACTACCAAATTTTAAATGATTAGGGTAATCTTCGAATTC
>JAHDFV010000400.1 GCA_020627985.1 Saprospiraceae bacterium | reverse complement strand
GCTATTCGAGTATCCGATTCACAACCCGTAAGCGTTTGAGTAGCATAATAAGTGTCTCCATCGGATAAAATTGTATTTAAAGGTAAAGCAGAATTACTAGAAAAAGTACCATACCAAATCACAGCTGTACCTAATACTGACACTTCATTTAACGTTGGATTATCAATGGAACAAAAAGATTGAATAGCATCTCCTGTTGGTGGTAATGGATCTGTAATATTTACATAGACTTGAAGCCTATCCATACTTTCACAACCTCCTAATATTTGTGCACCATAATAATCTTCATTATGAATCAAACTAGAATTGGGTGCTAATGGGTTCGTTGATGTAGGTGTATCATACCAAACCATATTATTACTACTTGCTTCTAAATTTACAACAATGGGATTATCAATGGAACAAAAGGTTTGAGTTCCATTACCTGTTGGTGCTGGAGGAGAATCAATAACAACATTCACTTGGAATCTCGTATCAGATTCACAACTATTAATAGTTTGAGTTGCAAAATAATCAGCTCCATTCGTTAATAAAACAGAAGGTAATAATGCTGAGTTACTATTAATATCTTCATACCAAATCAGATTTTGGCCTATGGCTTCAAGGTCAGAAATTGCTGCTTCATCTATCGCACAAAAGTTCTGCGTTGAAAATCCTGTTGGAGCATCTGGATCTTCAATGGCAACTACAACCTGTAATCTAGTATCTGATTCACATCCGTTAATAATTTGAGTTGCAAAATAATCTGCTCCATCTACTAAATCCACCGTATTTAATAAAACAGTAGAACTAGTTAGACTTTCATACCAGTTAATATTTGATCCAATTACATTTAATACCTGAATAGTTGGATTATCAATATCACAAAAATATTGCGTTGCATCCCCTGAAGGTGCACTAGGATCTCCAATAGAAACGGTAACTAAAAACCGTGTATCTGATTCACAGTTTCCAATGGTTTGTGAAGCAAAATAATCTTCACCATCTACTAACAAGACATTTGGATTTAAAGCAGAAAAACTGTTTTCTTCTTCATACCATTGGATGTTCATTCCCGTTGCTGATAATCCACTTACTTTAGGAAAATCAATGGAACAGAAATTTTGATTCCCATCTCCTGTTGGTGCTTCTGGATCATCAATTTCAATTATAACTTGTAGCCGAACTGCACTTTCACAGCCTCCTACTGTTTGAGAAGCAAAATAATCTTCACCATCGACTAAAAAAACTGAAGGTTGTAATACCGTGCTACTATTTACATCTGTATACCATTGAATATCTGTACCTATAGCAAAAAGATCACTAATTGTAGGTTGATCAATCGCACAAAAATTTTGATTCACATTACCTCCTGGTGGTGATATTTGGATTACTGTAAATCCTAATGAATTTCCAGAAACTGTCGAACAAACACTTCCAAAAGTACTTGCATCACTTATGTTGTCTCCAATATTCATATTTAAGGAACCATTATAGGAAATACCATAAACTTCAAAATCGCCCGTTGGCAAAATATCAAAATCAAAAATAGAACCTGTAATAGAAACTTGAATATCCCCTGAGGAATTCGTTATAACATATACATAATTCAAACCTACTGTTTCAGATCCTGTATTATTGAAAGCAATAATATCTGAACCTCCATCTTTACAAATAACTGATGAATTGGTTGTAGTAACGAAGGTATTTTCACAGGGAATAAATATGGAAGAATTAAGTGTACATTCTTCAAAATTATAGGGTATAACCGTATGATAAGCACATAGAAATGTGCATGCTTGTATCCAAAAGATACAAGACATCGTGAGTGTTCGTAATGTCATCTACTTTAATTTTACCTTATCTGGCTAGGTGTTTTTGTTTTGTGTTTTTTGGTATATTTATACTTGTTTGTTCTAGATTTAAATTTACGAGCGTAGTTTCAATAAGTTGCGCCTACAACTATAAAATAAACATATATAACATAAATATATAAATTATACGTTGTCACATATAAAAACAAAATACACTCCTTAAATCCTTCAAAATGCAATTAATAAAACAAATAATACTAGCAAAAACCAAGTACACCCTAAAAGTGTCAGTCACAATAATACTTATATATTCATGTATTTCATTATTTGCGCAGCACGAAAATGAAATAAATACTATATATCAAAACCAGGATACTATTGGTTTACTTCAATATTTAGAAGTCTTAAGTCAAGAATAGGATGTGCCTACTTTTATCATTAAAGAGGATGACATCTGGAGGATTACTGATATAAAAACATATATAATTAATCAATAAATGGGAGTTGAAATAGAACGAAAATTTTTAGTTAACGAAAATTGGAAGAAAGATTTCCAAGATTTGAAAGGTAAAATTATTAAACAAGGTTATTTAAATCAAGATCCTGAAAGAACGGTAAGAGTTAGAATTAAAGGAGATCAAGGATTTTTAACCATAAAAGGCAAAAATGATAATATAAGTCGAGTTGAATTTGAGTATGAAATTCCATTATCTGATGCAAATTCTTTATTAAATCTTTGTGAGCATTCTATTATTGAAAAAGTGAGGTATGAAATCAAAATAGAAAATCATATCTGGGAAGTTGATGTATTTGAAGGAGATAATAATGGACTTATTGTTGCTGAAATTGAATTGAATCAAGAAAATGAATCTTTTAAGGTTCCAAATTGGGTAGGTTTAGAAGTTTCTTTAGAGGATAGATATTATAATTCTAATTTATCGATTTTACCATTTAAGAAATGGGTATAGTTTTAATCTTTATACCAAGAAGAGAGGTCGTAAAATTAATACTAGCAATTCTATAATTAAAAAAGTGGCTATCAAAATTTTCCAAATTTTGCAATCTTATGTGCAAGGGTAATTAGTCCTGTTTCTGTCAGCACTTTTTCTTTACCTCTTAAATGGGAGCTAAAAGGATATTTGGGTTTTGAGGAACCTTAAGTTTTTGTTCCTTATGAAAGTAATTATATTTCACTTAGGCTTCAATATTATAAAGGTTATCACGATTTT
>JAHDFV010000399.1 GCA_020627985.1 Saprospiraceae bacterium | reverse complement strand
AGGAATTATTCGATTGTTTAAAGGGAAACAAATTTCAAGAAATAGGTTTTTATATTTATTAGTTGATATTTTATATTCTCGATCAGAAGATTTATCGAGAGGAACATTTAGAGTAAAAGGGGATACAGTAGATGTAAATTTACCTTACGTAGATTATGGCTATCGAATTACTTTTTGGGGAGATGAAATTGAGGATGTAGAAAGGATCGAATTAAAAACAGGAAAAAGAATTGAAAGCTTAGAACATGCGGCAATTTTTCCAGCTAATTTATATATCGCTCCAAAAGAAAAAATGAAACAAATTATTCGAAGCATAGAAGATGAATTAAACGAACAAGAAAAATATTTTATTCGAGAAGCAAGAATGCCAGAAGCAAAAAGAATTAAAGAAAGAGTAACCTTTGATTTAGAAATGCTACGCGAATTAGGTTATTGTTCTGGAGTTGAAAATTACTCTCGTTTTTTTGATGGACGTAAACCATAGACCCTTTTGTTTATTAGATTATTTTCCTGATGATTATTTAATGTTTATTGATGAAAGTCATGTGACCTTGCCACAGGTTCGAGGGATGTGGGGAGGAGATAGAGCAAGAAAAATGAACCTTGTCAATTTCGGATTTAGATTGCCTTCAGCTTTAGATAATCGTCCCCTGAATTTCGAAGAATTCCAAAACTTAACAGAACAGGTAGTTTTTGTAAGTGCAACTCCTTCAGATTTTGAATTAGAAAAAACAGAAGGAGTTGTCGTCGAACAAATTGTTCGCCCAACTGGATTATTAGATCCACCCATTGATGTACGACCAAGTATTAATCAAATTGATGATTTATTAGAAGAAATAAATAATAGGACAGCTGCAAATGAGCGAACACTAGTGACAACACTTACAAAAAGAATGTCAGAAGAATTAGCGCGTTATTTTACAGATTTAAATATTAAATGTAAATATATTCACTCGGAAATTGATACGATGGAGCGTGTAGAAATTTTAAGAGATTTGCGCTTAGGTGAATTTGATGTTTTAATCGGAGTGAATTTATTGAGGGAAGGATTGGATTTACCAGAAGTATCTTTGGTTGCTATTTTAGATGCGGATAAAGAAGGATTTTTAAGAAATCAAAAATCTTTGACGCAAACTTCAGGTAGAGCTGCTCGAAACTCAAATGGTTTAGTCATTATGTATGCGGATAAAATTACAAGGTCGATGCGTTTGACTATAGATGAAACAAATCGAAGAAGGGTAAAGCAAATGGCATATAATAAAGAACATGGTATTACTCCGACGACAGTAACAAAATCAAGAGAAGAAATTTTAGGATCAGAATCTATTTTATCAATAAGAGGTAAAAAAGAAATGGCTTATGTAGAGCCCGATCATAAAAATTTAGCTGCTGATCCAATTATTGATTATGCTAATAGAGAACAATTAGAAAAAATGATTGCAGAATCTGAAAATAAAATGAAAGCGGCTGCTAAAGATTTGGATTTTATTTCTGCTGCACAATTTAGAGATGAAGCCAATGCACTTAGAAAAAAATTGAGAGATAAATTTTAATGTATTCTCAATAAATCAATTTTTTTATTTATTTTTTATAAAGGAATGGTCTTAGTTTTTCCAATGGCATTTAATGTGTACTTTTGTTTATAGAATTATTCATAAATGCAAGATATACTTTTACAATTTACAGATTTTTTGAACATAGGTTGGGATTTGGGCTCTTGGACAGTGACCATAAGAATGTTCTTGTTTTCAATTATACTAATTGTATTTGCTTTTCTATTTACTCGATTTATTTCTGGGAAACTTCTAAATTATTTAAAAGAAGAAGATATTATAGAGGAAGAAGGGAAAAGAAAGATAAGATCTATTTTAAGAATTATTATTGGATTAGCCACATTAGTTGGGTTGCTAAAAATCCTAAATTTAGATTTTACTTTTTATACCATGCAAAGAGCAGATGGAGGTGAAGTTAATTTCCATTTGTCGATTATTTTGATTGCTTTTATCGTTTTTAAGTTTGCCCAACTATTAGATTGGATTATTGCGAGAATTTTAATCGGTAAATATTTTGCTAAACGAGAAGAAAGAGAAAATGCAAAGAAAATAAATTATGAAAAGACGATAAATGATAATAAAACTAAAGCGAATTCTACCATTCAATATGTTGTTTATACGGTCGCTTTAATTTTGATATTAAAAAGTTTTAATTTAGATCATGAATTTCATAAAATTGAAGGAGGTGGTGTCTTTTCAATTTCTAATATTCTTCAAGCTATTCTTACCTTATTAATCGCTCGATTAATAATTTGGATAACTACTAATTTAATTTTTTATTCTTATTATAAAAGATCTAATATTGATCAAGGTACGCAATATGCGATTAATCAAATTTTTACTTATGTAGTTTATGTAGTAGCTATATTATTAGCATTAAGTAATAATTTATACGTTGATTTAGATATTATTTTAGGTGGTGCAGCTGCCTTAATGGTTGGTATTGGTTTAGGTTTGCAACAGGTGTTTAGTGATTTAGTTTCTGGACTAATTTTATTATTCGAAAGAACTTGTGAAGTGGGCGATGTTGTAGAAGTCGGAGGTGTTATTGGGACGGTAACTAAAATTGGAATTCGGACTTCAATTGTCCAAGTAAGAGATAATACTTCTATCATAGTGCCCAATTCAAAATTTACGGCAGATAATATAATTAATTGGAGTCATAATGATGATAAAGTTCGATTTGTTGTAAAAGTAGGAGTAGCTTATGGATCAGATACTGAATTAGTGAAAAATACGTTACTGCAAGTAGCAAAAGAAAATCCAGATGTTTTACAAAGGCCTTCAAGTTTTGTTAGATTTGTTGAGTTTGCAGATTCATCTTTGAATTTTGAATTGCATATTTGGTCAAGGAATTTTATTCGAATTGAAGATGTGAAAAGTGATTTGCGTTTTCAGATCGATGAAAAATTTAGGAAAGAAAATATTGAAATTCCATTTCCGCAAAGAGTGGTTTGGAAAGGAAATTAAAAAAGGTTGCTTCGAATTTTCGAAGCAAC
>JAHDFV010000398.1 GCA_020627985.1 Saprospiraceae bacterium | reverse complement strand
TTATAATGGGAAAGAACTCCATAATGATGGAGAATTGGGGAGGTATAATTATGGTGCTAGATTTTATGATCCGGCGATAGCCAGATTTACGACGATAGACCCTTTAGCCGAAGATTACACCTTCCAAAATCCATATGCTTATGCAGCTAATAATCCGATAAGGTTTATTGATTGGATGGGTTTAGGTGCTACAGATTATTATTTAAATTTAAAGAGTGGAATTGTAGAGCATCATGAAGGAAGTGGCGATAAACTAGACGAAGGTTTATTGTGGGTTGGAGAAGATGATGCTACTGTCGGCGAGATTAAAATAAATGTTGAGAGTTTAGGTTTTGAAGTTGGATTAGGTTATATTGAAAGTGAAAATGGGATAGATCACATAGGCTTTATTGCTGATACTCAAGAGGCATATGATGGATGGAAACTTCTTCAAGTAGGATCTGCGATTAAATCTACTTCCGAAACTTTTATGTGGGCAAAGTGGGGAGGAGGACTTCCAGCAAATAGCGTTGCAAGAAGTAAGAAAGCATTAGAATATATTTTTAAGAATGCATTTGCCGCTAAGGGAGGACAGAAATTATTAGCTCAGTTTAATAGTGTAGAAAGTCTAGTTCAAAATGCTGGAAAACTCAAAAGATTAAAGGGTGGTGTTAAGCAAGGCACTGTGACAGGTAATGCGGAGGATATTTTTATTCAGCTTTCTAAGCAGTATGGAGCCAAAATTCAAACAAATGGATTTGAAATGTTTTTTAAATCGGGAAATGTTCGTGTTGTTTTACACGGTTCTGTTAGGGGTGGTGGCACACCAACAATTCATATAAACAATGCTGGGCAATTATTTAAAATTAGAGTAATACCATAATGAAATATTTGCAATTAATTAGAAAGTATTCTGCGGAAATGTATTCTATTTATTCGAAGGATTTAAAAGAGGGTGAGTGGGGAAACGAAGATGTGGCAAAAGAATATTTATATAAATATTATTTATCGGAAGACAATTACTTAAGAAGATGGCAGCCGATACAAGATCAAATTTTTTACAGGGAAAATATCGGACTGCCCGAAGTTTTGTTTAGAGAAAGTTTTTCGATGGCTGCCAATAGGGGTGGTGTCCTATTTGAGCAAGAAGATTTTGAGAAATTGAAAAAATGTGCTTTAGAGCTTGGAGATGAAAATATTGTAATTATTCAGAATGATTTTGACAGAGATTTAAATGTTCCTCCTTTAAGAATGAAGTTCCCTGTAGATATTAGTTGGATTGAACTTATGAGTGGTAATTTTATATCAACTGTTCTTTTTGAGATGTTTTCGAATGAATATTTTGTCTTTAGTGAAAGTGGAACTTGGGGAAAATACTCGGCTAATGATTATGAGCATCCTTTAGACATAATTGGGTTTAAACCAGAATACGAACAAATTTTTAAAGGGTATTTTAGCCAGCCACCTGAAGAGTGGGAAGAAATAAAAGAATGGTTGCCGCCAAAGTATAAAAAGATAATCAGGTAATAGAAAGTCGCTCTACGAAGCGGTTTTTTTTGCCTTTAACAAGCTATTTTTGATAGTATTAAAAAAATTAGGAAGTAGGAAATTTTCCAATTGCTGAATACTTAGAATTAAAAGCGTGGGAGGATAAAACCAAAATCAAAATAGCAGATTGTTTAGAAAAAAATTCGTGGAAAAAAAGGTGTCATTTGATAATGAAATTGATTTATTAAGACTTTCCGAAATGAAATTCTAATTACTTCGTTTATTTTCACCCCACTCCCCATCTCAAGAAACTTAATCTCCATCCTATTCGTTATATTCGCGTAAAGTATGCACATGTATCGAATCGTATCAATTGCCATTATAGCTTTTTGTTTCATCGGATGGACAACAACTGCCCATGATTTTCACTTGAGCAAAGGGAGCTTGAAATATAAACCCGATCAAAAAGCAGTGCAACTATCAATGCATGTATTTATTGATGATTTCGAAGTGGCTCTTGCTAATAACCTGAGTTTGGGATTAATTGCTCCGCAATTGATTGTATACTATACATTTGATTGTCAATGAATTATTTGCTGAATAATGTCTGTTCCTGATAATCAAACTTTATTCCACACATTTTAAGGGAAATCAAAGAATTCCGCTATTTTCTGTGTTGTTTTGTTTCAATATGGCTCACCACATTTTCAACGCCTTGAATAAAACGTTTTCTTTGATTTTTGCTTTCGCAATTAATCCCGAACCCAGTTTAATAGAGGAATCGATTCGCTCTATATGCTCTTTTAAAAGATAACCTACATATTCGTATAACTTAAGCCTTGTCGGTCCAAAAGATATGATATACAAGTTGTTCAATGCATGACAAGACATCGATATGTGAGTAATACAGAGAAATATAACTTTATGAACTTGGAGGAATTGATGGTGGGGATGGTGAATTTTCATCCATTGAAATAGGGAGAGGAAACTAAAGAATGAATAAAAACGTTTATTTTTATGAACATAAATAACTTAGACATGGAAGGAATATTCTATTTAACAGACGAAGAGAACAAGAAAAAATATGTTCAAATTGATATTGAAAAATATGGAGAAGAATATATTGAAGATTTAATAGATGGACTAGTAGCAAATTCTAGGAGAAATGAGGAATCTGTACCTTTTGTAGAAGTTATGGAAAAGCTTAAAAAAGCAGGTAAACTAGATGAATAATCTATATAAAATAGAGTTTAAGAAATCAGCAGAAAAAGAGCTCTTTAAATTACCAAATAAGTCAATAATAAACGTTTCTAAAGCAATTGAAGAATTATCTAGAAACCCAAGACCAAATGGCTACAAAAAGCTTAAATCTTACAATAATTTATATCGTATAAGAACAGGTAAATATCGAGTTATTTATACAATAGAAAATCAAAGATTAGTTATTGAAATTTTGGAAATTGTTCAACGAAAAGATGCTTACAAGAAGAAGTAACCCCACACTCGCATACATCCACAAATTAATAAATAGATTTAGATTACGATGAGCAGAAGAGCGGCATTCGTCGAGCTTCCCTTGGTGCAATCACTGCACC